>DATFTF010000185.1:0-9770 GCA_035262245.1 Thermoanaerobaculia bacterium | reverse complement strand
CGACATGAGCACTCAGTCTCCCGCCACCCGCGACTGGACGAGCGCGGAGCTCGATCACCCGGTCGTCCAATACCGGGCCGCCGACGGCATCGCGGTCATCGAGATGGACGATCCGCCGGCCAATACCTACACCTACGCCATGATGCGCCAGCTGGACGATGCCTTTCTCAAGGCGCGCTTCGACGACAGCGTCCACGTGATCCTCCTGCGCGGCAAGGGGGACCGGTTCTTCTCCGCCGGCGCGAACATCGGCATGTTGAACGCCGTGACGCCGGGCTTCAAGTACTTCTTCTGTCTGCACGCCAACGAGACCCTGCTGCGTCTGGAGCACACGCCCAAGCTGGTGATCGCCGCTCTGAACGGCCACACCGTCGGCGGGGGGCTCGAGATCGCCATGGCCTGCGATCTACGCATCGCGCGCAAGGACGCCGGCAAGATCGGCCTCCCGGAGGTCACGCTGGGCGTCCTGCCGGGCACCGGCGGCACGACGCGGCTGGCGAAACTCATCGGAAAGTCCAAGGCCATCGAGCTCATGGTCGTCGGCAACACGTTCTCTTTCGAGGAGGCGGAGGAGCTGGGCCTGGTCAACCAGGTCATCGACGCGACTCCCGAGGAATGGTGGCAGCAGGTCATGGACTACGCGCGCCAGTTCGTTCCGCCGCACAAGGCCTCCCGGGCCGTCGGCCGCATCAAGCGCTCGGTGCAGAGCGGCTGGGATCTGCCCGTGGAGTCCGCCCTCGCCGTCGAACGGGAGCTGCAGCAGCTCCTCTTCCAGAGCGAGGATGCCAAGGAAGGCATCGCCGCGAACCAAGAGAAGAGAGTCCCGAAGTTCAAAGGGAAATAGCTTTCAGCTTTCAGCTATCAGCTTTCAGCCGGGGCGGACCCGGGTGTCTGGCTGACGGCTGATAGCTGATAGCTAACAGCTTTCATGTCAGCAGAAGTCAAAACGTCGCTCAAGCTTCAGACCGACCTGTTCATCGACGGCCAATTCGTCCCCCCGGCGTCCGGCCGGCGCTTCGCTTCGATCAATCCGGCCACCGGCGAAACGCTGGCCGAGGTTGCCGAGGCCGGGCGCGAGGACCTCGACCGGGCGGTCGCCGCCGCGCGCCGGGCCTTCGAGTCCGGGCCCTGGGCGGCCATGAAGCCGAGGCAGCGCGGGAAGATCCTGTCCCGGGCGGCGGACCTCCTGCTCGCGCGCGCCGACGACTTCGGCCGTGTGGAGACGGCCGACAACGGAAAGCCGATCTTCGAAGCGGCCAAGATCGACATGCCCGCGGCCGCCGATTGCCTCTCGTACTTCGGCGAGCACGCCGACAAGATCTACGGCGACACGCATCCCGGTCGGCCCGACGCGATGCTCCTGACGCTGCGCGAGCCGGTCGGCGTCGTCGGAGCGATCACGCCATGGAACTTCCCGCTCCTCCAGGCCATGTGGAAGATCGCGCCGGCTCTGGCCATGGGCAACGCGGTCGTTTTGAAGCCCGCGTCGGTGACGCCGCTGACGGCGCTCCTCTTTGCGGAGCTCCTGGCCGAGGCGGGACTGCCGCCCGGCGCCTTCAACGTCGTGCCCGGTCCCGGAGCGCTCGTCGGCCAGGCCATGGCCGAGCATCCCGGCATCGACAAGATCTCCTTCACCGGAGAGACGGAGACCGGCAAGGCCATCCTGCGCGCCGCCGCGGGGACCGTCAAACGCGTATCCATGGAGCTCGGCGGCAAGTCGCCCAACGTCGTGTTCGCCGACGCGGACCTCGACGCCGCGGCCAAGGGCGCCATCAACGCGATCTTCTACGGCAAGGGGGAGCTCTGTTCGGCCGGCTCCCGGCTTCTGGTCGAGGCCTCGGCGCACGACGCGCTGATGGAGCGCGTGGTCGACCGGGCCAAGAAGATGGTCCCCGGCGATCCGATGAATCCCAAGACCCGCCTGGGAGCGCTGGTTTCCGAGAAGCAGCGCGACACGGTCTCGCGTTACGTCGAGTCGGGAAAGAAGGAGGGCGCGAAGCTGGTCGCCGGCGGCAGCCGCGCGTCGGTCGACGGGAAGGGCGCCTTCTTCGAGGCCACGGTGTTCGACGCCGTGACTCCCGCAATGACCATCGCCCGCGAAGAGATCTTCGGCCCGGTCCTCGCGACGCTGACCTTCGCCGACGAGCCCGAAGCGATCGCCGTGGGCAACGCCACCATCTACGGCCTGGCCGCGGCGGTCTGGACCCGCGACATCAAGAAGGCCCTGCGCACCGCGCGCGCCTTGAAGGCGGGCACGGTGTGGATCAACACCTACAACCTCTACGATCCCGGACTTCCCTTCGGCGGTTACAAGCAGTCCGGCTTCGGCCGCGAGCGGGGTCACTACGCGCTCGAGGAGTACACGCAGGTCAAGAGCGTGTGGGTCGATTTGAGCTGATCGAGCGGGATTCGGGACACGGGATTCGAAGCCCGAACCGTCCCTTGATCCTTCCGTCCGCGGCGCGATCCTCGGCGGCCGTTCACCGTCATAGACTTCCCGGATCATGAAATGGAAGCTCTCTCTGATCGCCGCCCTTGGCGCGCTCGCCATGGCCGTGTCGGCCGCTGCGCAGAGTCCTCCATCGGTCGATTCGGTGCTCGATTCGCTGCGCGCCGTCCGCAGCTACTCGGCGGCGAGGATCTCTCCGGACGGCACGCGCGTCGCCTGGGTCGAGACTCTCGACGAGCCGGCGGCTTCGATGGCCCGCCATTCCGCGATTTGGGTCTCGCCGGTGGCGGGAGGCAGACCGGTGCGCATCACCGCCGCCTCCGACGGGAGAAACCATCGGGAGATCCGACCGGAATGGTCGCGCGACGGCCGCAGCCTCGCCTTCCTCTCGGACGCGGAAAAGGAGCGCCAGCTCCAGATCTACGTGGCGCCCGCCGGCGGCGGCGCGGCGCGGCAGCTCACGCACGTCGTCGGCCAGGTCGAGGATCCCGCCTGGTCTCCCGACGGCCGCTCTCTCGCCTTTCTCTTCGTCGAGGGCTCGACGCAGGAGACCGGCGCGCTCGTGGCGTACAAGCCCGACTCGGGCCTGGTCGAGGAAAAGATCGAGGAGCAGCGCATCGCCGTCGCCGACGTCGCCGGCGGGCGCGTGCGCCAGGCCAGTCCGGCCGACCTCTACGTCTACGAATATGACTGGTCTCCGGACGGCAAGAGCTTCGCCGCCACCGCGGCGCGTGGATCGGGAACCGACAACTACTGGGTGGCGAAGCTCTACACCATTCCCGCCGACGGCGGCGCGACCCGGGAAATCTGGAAGCCTTCGCTGCAGCTGGCGAGCCCGCGCTGGTCGGCGGACGGTAAGGCGATCGCGGTGATCCACGGTCTCATGAGCGATTTCGGCTCGACCGGCGGCGACATCTGGACCGTTCCCGCGGCGGGAGGCGCCGCGAGGAACCTGACACCCGGAATGGCCGGCTCGCCCAATGCGCTCTTCTGCCGCGCCGACGGACAGATCCTCTTCTCTCAGCAGATCGACGGCGGGTTCGGCGTGGGGTCGGTCGACCCGGTCTCAGGAAAAATCAGCACGATCTGGAATGGTCCCGAGACCATCCGTCTGTCCGTAACCACGGAGGGACCCGCGTCCGCCGTCGTGCGCTCCTCCTTCGACCGCGCTCCGGAGGTCTGGGCCGGCGAGATCGGCAAGTGGCGGCAGATCACCCACGGCAACGACGGGGCGCGGCGGTTTTGGGGCGAGGCGAAGAGCCTGCATTGGGAGAGCGACGGTGCGCGGGTGCAGGGCTGGCTCCTCTTCCCCCTGGCCTTTGATCCGGCCAAACGCTACCCGATGGTCGTCTCCGTTCATGGCGGCCCGGCCGCCGCCAGCGGGCCGAGCTGGCCCTACCGCTGGAACGCCGTCCTTCCCTCGCAGGGCTACTTTCTTCTTCTTCCCAATCCTCGGGGCAGCTACGGCTTCGGCGAAAAATTCACGCAGGCCAACGTCAAGGATTTCGGCCATGGCGATCTGCGCGACATCCTGACGGGAGTCGACGCCGCCCTGAAGGCCGCGCCCATCGACGGCAACCGCCTCGGCATGGTCGGCTGGAGCTACGGCGGCTACATGGCGATGTGGACGGTCACGCAGACCGACCGTTTCAAAGCCGCCGTGGCCGGCGCGGGGATCGTCAACTGGCAGAGCTATTATGGACAGAACCGCATCGACCAGTGGATGCTCCCCTACTTCGGCAAGTCCGTCTACGAGGATCCCGAGGTCTACGCCCGCTCCTCCCCGATCACCTACATCACGAAAGTGAAGACCCCGACTCTGGTCCTCCACGGCGAACGCGACTCCGAAGTTCCTACGCCGCAGGGCTACGAGTTCTGGCACGCGCTGAAGACCCTGAACGTTCCCACGCAGCTCGTGATTTACGAGAACGAGGGGCACGGCGTGCGCCGTCCGGATCATGTCAAGGACATCGAGCGGCGCGTCGTGGGATGGCTGGACAAATACTTGAAGAGCAATTGAGAGTCGGGGGAAGGAAATTGTGAATTGTCAATTGCCAATTGTGAATTGGGCGTGCCGGGATTGCTCCATTCACAATTTACAATTCGCAATTCACAATTGTATCGATTGATGTTCGACGCCCGCGTCCTCGCAGATAAGTCGCTCGTTGTCACCGGGGGAGGTTCTGGCCTCGGCCTGGCCATGGCGAGTGCGTTTGCTTCGTACGGCGCGAAGGTCACGATTGCCGGACGCTCCTCCGAGCGGCTGGAGGCGGCGCTTCCGGAGATCCGCGGCGCGGCGCGCGAAGGAGGCGAGGCGGATCTTTTTGCCGCCGACGTGCGGGATCCCCAGCAAGTCGAGTCCCTCGTTGCGCACGCCGTCGAGCGCTTCGGCAAGGTCGACGGGCTGGTCAACAACGCCGCGGGCAACTTTCTCGTGGCGGCCGAGGATCTCTCGCCCAACGGATTCGACGCCGTAGTGCGCACGGTGCTGTACGGCTCGGTCCACTGCACGCTGGCCGTGGGCCGCCACCTCCTCGCCCGCAAGGCGCCGGGGTCGATCGTGTCGATCGTCACGACCTACGCCTGGACCGGCACCGCCTTCGCGCTCCCCTCGGCCTGCGCCAAGGCCGGCGTGCTCGCCATGACGCGTTCGCTCGCCGTCGAGTGGGGTCACGCCGGAATCCGGCTGAACGCCATCGCTCCCGGCCCGATTCCGACGGAAGGCGCTTTCTCCCGTCTCCTGGCCACGAA
This sequence comes from Thermoanaerobaculia bacterium, assembly GCA_035262245.1. GTDB lineage: Bacteria > Acidobacteriota > Thermoanaerobaculia > UBA5066 > Gp7-AA6 > DATFTF01. The sequence goes on along the minus strand of DATFTF010000185.1, from coordinate 4,570 downwards.
GGAAGCCGAGGCCAATGCGCTCTCGCGCATCCCCATGGCCCGCTTCGGAAAGAAAGAAGAGATCGCCAACCTGGCGACTTTCCTCCTGTCGGATCTTTGCCCCTATCAGACCGGCGATTGCGTGACCATGGACGGCGGCGAGTGGCTGGCGGGAGCGGGAGAGTTCTCGGATTACCGCAGAGTCCCGCGCGACCAGTTTCGCGCCGGGCTCGCGGCGCTGCGGAAGAAATAGTCCTCAGCTGTCGGCGATCAGCTCTCAGCTCGGCCGAGCCGGAGCGGCGCCCAGGGCCTCGGTGAGCAGCGCCACGAGCTCCGCCTTGTGGACGTTGGCGTTGCCGGTGGCCGGCGAAGCCGAAGGGACGCGGCCGGCGTAGCGCAGAGCGACGTTGGCAGGGAGAACGGCCCGGAGCCGGTCCTCCAGGAAGGTCCAGCCTCCCATGTTGCGCGCCTCTTCCTGGGCCCAGACGAGCTCGGCAACCGCGGGGTAGGCGGCCAAGAGAGAGCGCAGGCCCTCTTCGTCGAACGGGTAGAACTGCTCCAGGCGCACGAGCGCGGTCTTCGTGTCCTTCCTCTCCTGCCGCGCGTGCTGGAGGTCGTAGAAGATCTTCCCCGCGGAGAGGATGACCCGCTCGACGGCCTCGCGGTCCGCGACGCTCGCGTCGTCGAGGATCGAGCGAAAGCCGCCGGCCGCGAGCTCCTCGAGCCCGGAAAAGGACGCCGGAAAGCGCAGGAGGCTCTTGGGGGTGAAGAGGACGAGCGGCCGGGCGACAGGGTCCCGCGCCTGCCGGCGCAGGACGTGGAAGTACTGCGCCGGTGTGGTCACGTTGCAAACGCGCCAGTTCTCGTCTGCGCAGAGCTGCAGGTAGCGCTCGATGCGGGCGCTCGAATGCTCCGGGCCCTGGCCTTCGTAACCGTGCGGCAGGAGGAGCACGAGGCGCGAGCTCTCCCGCCACTTGTCCAGTGCCGAGGAGACGAACTGATCGACGATGACCTGCGCGCCGTTGGCGAAGTCGCCGTACTGCGCCTCCCAGAGGACGACCGCGGCGGGGGCCGCGACGCTGTACCCGTACTCGAAGCCGAGGACGCTCGCTTCCGAGAGGGGGCTGTCGTGGACGGAGAAGGGCGCCTGCTCGGGAGCGAGCCGCGAGAGCGGCGTCCAGGTCTCGCCGGTCCGCGCGTCGTGGAAGACGACGTGCCGCTGCGAGAACGTGCCGCGGGCGGAGTCCTGGCCCGACAGGCGCACCGGCGTGCCCTCCAGCAGCAGCGAGCCGAAAGCCAGCGCCTCGGCGGTGGCCCAGTCGAGAGGCTGCGCCCCTTCCGTCATCTTGGCCCGCCGCGCCAGCTGCTGGACCATCTTCGGATTGAGGTTGAATCCCGCCGGGACCGTGGTCAAGACCCGCCCGATCGCCGCCAGCGTCTCGCGGGTGACGGCGGTTTCGGCGGATTGGACGCGCCCGCTCTCGCCGGCGTGGACAGGCGCCGCGGCGGCGGAGCGCTTTGCCGCTTCCTGCGCCGAAGCAAGCGCCTGCTCGTAGCGGTCGTGCTGCCTCTTCTCCAGCGCGGCGACCTCCTCCTCCGTGAGCACGCCTTCCCGCACGAGCCTGTGCGCGTAGAGCGCTTTGACGCCGGGATGCCCCTGGATCCGGCGGTACATCAGCGGCTGCGTATAGGTCGGCTCGTCCCCCTCGTTGTGCCCGTGGCGGCGGAAGCCGATCAGGTCGATGACCACGTCCTTGTGGAACTCGCGGCGGTAGTCGAGCGCGATCTGCAGCACCCGCCAGGCCGCCTCCGGGTCGTCGCCGTTGACGTGGAAGATCGGCACCTGCATGCCTTTGGCCACGTCGGTCGAATAGAGGGACGAGCGGCCCGCCGCGGGGTCGGTCGTGAACCCGATCTGGTTGTTGACGATCAGGTGCACCGTGCCGCCGGTGCGGTAGCCCTTGAGCTGCGACAGGTTGAAAACCTCCGCCACCATCCCCTGTCCGGCAAAGGCCGCGTCGCCGTGCAGGAGCACGGGGAGAACCCGGCCCCAGCTTTCCTCGCGGGGCAGGCGCAGGGCGTCCTGCTTGGCCCGCGCCATGCCTTCCACGACCGGATCGACCGCCTCCAGGTGCGACGGATTGGACGGCACGGAGATCGCGATCTCGCGGCCGCTCTCGGTCCGACGCGTCGAGCGCGCGCCCTGGTGGTACTTGACGTCCCCCTCGTCGGCGGGAAAGTCCGGGTGAACGGTGCCTTCGAATCCCGCGAAGATCCGCTCCGCCGCGTTGCCGACGACGTTGGCCAGGACGTTTAACCGGCCACGGTGGGTCAGGCCCAGGACCACCTCGGCGAGCCCACGCTCGGCCGCTCCCTCCACGAGCTGGTCGAGAAGCGCGATCGCGGTCTCGGATCCCTCGATCGAGTACCGACGCTGTCCGAGAAAGCGCGTCCCCAGAAAGCGTTCGAAAGACTCCGCGGCGACCAGCCGCTCGAGGAGCCGCCGTTTCAACGCCGCGGGAAGACGCTCCGGCTCCGCGCCGACGCGCTTGCGGATCCAGTACTTCTCGGCGGGGCTGGAGATGTGGCGATACTCGACGCCGACCTTGCCGCAGTAGACGCGGCGCATGAGGGCGATGATGTCGCGCAGGGGCATGTGATCCCCGCCCGCCAGGCCTCCGGTCCAGAACTTGCGATCCAGATCCCAGATGGTCAGGCCGTAGGTCTCCAGATCGAGCTCGGGGTGCTGCTGCAGCGCCATCATGCGCAGCGGATCGATGTCCGCGATCAAGTGACCGCGCACGCGGTAGGCGTTGATGAGCTCCAGGACCCGGGCCTGCTTCTCGATCTCGCCGCTCAAACCCTCGCCCGAAAACGCCGGGTTCTTGTCGCGCGCCCAGCGAAAAGGCCGGTGCGGGATGGCCAGGTCCTGGAAGACCTTTTCGTAGAAGCCGTGCTGGCCCAAGAGGAGCTCCTCGATCAAGGCCAGGAAGGAGCCGGACTCGGCGCCCTGCACGATGCGGTGGTCGTAGGTCGACGTGAAAGTCACCACTTTGCTGACGGCGAGCTGCGACAGCGCCTCGGGACTCAGGGCTCGAAACTCGGCCGGATACTCCATGGCGCCGGTGGCGATGATCGCTCCCTGTCCGGACATCAACCGGGGGACGGAGGCCGAGGTCCCCAGCGTGCCCGGATTCGTCAGCGAGATCGTGGTCCCCTCGAAGTCGCGCACCTCGAGTTTGCCGCGGCGCCCCCGGCCCACGACGTCGTCAGCCGAAGCCGCGAACTGGTCGAAGTTCATCGCCTCGGCTCCCTTCACGTTGGGCACGACGAGGGTCCGCGAGCCGTCGGCCTTTTCGACGTCCACCGCCAGGCCGAAGTTGACCGTCTTGCGGCGTATGCGGGCGGCCGCGCCGCCGGAGGCGTCGAAGGCGTCGTTCAATCCCGGAAAGGACTTGAGCGCCTGCACGACGGCCCAGGCGATCAGATGCGTAAAGGAGATCTTTCCCTGCTCGTTGTCCGCCCGCCATCCATTGATGAGCCGGCGGTTCTCGTCGAGGAGCTTGACCGGGACCTGGCGCTGCGAGGTCGCGGTGGGCACCTGGAGGCTCGCCTCCATGTTCTCGGCGATGCGCAGAGCCGCTCCTCGGATCGGGTCGCGCTCCTCGCCCGCGCGCAGCTCGCGCGGCGCCGCAGCCGGCTCGGCGGCGGAAGGCCGCGCGGGACTCGGCGCGGACCCGCCTGCGGCCGCCGCCCTAGCGCGTGCCGTGGAGGAAGGCGCTTCGCCTGCCGCCTCCCGCCTCCCGCTTTCCGCCACCGGCGGCTCGCCCAGCCGTTCGCGGAAGAACTCCCGCCACTCCTCGTCCACCGCCTCCGGGTTGGCCCGGAAGCGCGCCAGAAGGTCGGCGACGTACGTGGCGTTCTCGCCGAATTCGGCGATCAGATCCTCGGTCAGGTCCGTCTCGGTTCGGGACATGGGGTGGTGATTTTAGTCCCAGCGAGGGCGTCCTTCCGCGCCCGTCGTAGACTGACCGGACGGCCGTGCGTGAGGTTTCCACCGTCCTCGAGGTCGCTCGGGTCTCGAAAAGCTTCGGCGCCAATCACGCCGTGGACGACGTCTCGTTCGCCGTGGAGCGCGGGCGGATTTGCGGGCTCCTGGGGAGAAACGGGGCCGGCAAGACCACGACTCTACGGATGATCAACGGCATCTTCCTGCCCGACCGCGGCGCGATCACCCTCTTCGGGTCCTCGCGGCATCGGGACTCGCGCGACCGCGTCGGGTATCTGCCCGAGGAGCGGGGCCTCTACCGGAAAATGAGAGTCCTCGAGCAGCTGCTCTTCTTCGCCGAGATCAAGCGGCGCCGCGCTGCGGAGGCGGCCTCTCAGGCGCGTATGTGGCTCGAACGCCTGGAGCTCTGGCCGTTGCGGGACAGGAAGCTCGAAGAGCTGTCCAGGGGAAACCAGCAGAAAGTCCAGTTGATCGCGGCGCTCCTCCACGAGCCGGAGCTCCTGGTCCTGGATGAGCCGATGTCGGGATTCGACCCGGTCAACGTCGTCCTGGTGCGGCGGATCCTCCAGGAGCTCGCCGCCG
>DATFTF010000184.1:0-11630 GCA_035262245.1 Thermoanaerobaculia bacterium | reverse complement strand
ATCTCCCGGCGGCCCGAACCGGTACAAGTGCCGGCCCAGAGAGGCCAGCTCCGCGAAGGCCAGGAGGACCAGAAGCGGGCCGGCCAGTCGATGCCGCCGGGAGGCTCCCGCGATGAGCAGCAGAAGCGCCGCGCTCGCCGCGAACGCGCAGGTCTGGAGCGCTGCATGCCGATGCGCGTCGAGGTCGCCCGCCGCCCGATAGAGCGGAGCCAACCATCGAAACACAGCCAGCGAGGCCAGCCCGAGAACGGCCAGTGCCGCAGCCGGCCAGAGGATCGCACGCCGGTTCTGCTCCAGATCCCCGGCCAGCCGATCGACTTCGAACGCCGCGAGCGCGGCGCCGGCCAGCGACGTCCAGCAGAGATACCGCAGCGGCGGCGTCAAACGCATCAGAGGCAGGTGCAGAAAAACCTCGAAGAAAGGCCAGCATCCCATCGCGACAGCGGCGCCGACGAAGGCCAGCCCCAACAGGATCCACGCCTCCGGGCGGCGCTGCCGTCCGGGACGCAGGAAGCTGACGGCGGCGGCCCAGCCCGCCAGTCCAAAATAGCCGAGGCCCGTCTCGAGAAAAGAGGCGGGGCTCAAACTCTCGATTCGCCGCGTGGAAACGCCATCGCCCAGAGAGCTCGGCAAGAACAGGGTGAGGTAACCCCTCCACAGCGGGCCGTGGGGCGAAAGATGGAAGGGCAAGCGGCGCCACAACTCCAGGGCGACCCGCTCGCGGTTGGAATCGGCGATGGCCAGGGCCTGCGGAATCAACAAGCACGCGAGCAGTCCTGCCGCACCCAGGCCGGCGATTGCCAGGGCGGCCAGCGTCCGGCGGCGCTCGAGCGCGGGCACGCGCATCACCCGCGCCGCCACCCACAGCGCGGTCAAGAGCATCCCGAGCGCGGCGATCTCGGGGTGACCGAGGAGGCTCAAGACGAGAATCCCGATCAAGAGAACGGCTCCGCGCGCGCGCCGCGCGGGGTCGCGGAGCACCTCGCAGGCGAACAGCCCCCATGGCCAGAGACACAGGGAGGCGGTATGGGGAAGGAGAAGCCATCCCGTCATGCTCAGGGAAAACGCGAATGAGACCGCTCCCACCGCCGTGGCCATCGCCGAAAGGCGCATCTCGGCGAGCCAGAGCCACATCCCACAGAAGGCGAGGAACAGCTTTGCCAGAAACCGAAAGGTGAAGGAGTCGGCGAGCGGGAGTGGAAGAGTCAGGATCGTGAGAGGAGAAAAGGCTTCGGAGAGGCCGTTTGCCGCGAGCGGCATCCCGCAGCCGTTCCATCGGTTCCAGAATGGAAGACTCCCCTCTTTCCAGGCCAGACGCACGGCCTTCTGCCACGGCGCGGTCTGCATAACGGCGTCATTCAAGTTCTCGTTGTAGCGGCGAGGCGTCGCCGGGCCGGCCCAGGGAGGCAGCGCCATCGCGTGATCCACGGGCAGAGGCGTCCGGCCCGCGGCGAGGCAGGGCCAGACGAAGACGACCGGAAGAACGAAAGCGAGACCGAGGTAGAGCGGCGGAAGGCGGCGGCCGGACGCGCGCGACACAATCAGGACGCCGAGGGCCACCAGCGCATAGAGGCCCAGAATCGCAAGACTTCGCGTCAAACCGCGGGGATCTTACAGCCTGAGAGAGTCCCGGCCCGCAACAGCGCGGACGCCGAAAAACCTAAGCCTTCGGCGTCCAGCGCTCCAGCTCTTCTGCCAGCAGCTTGTCCACCGCCTCGACCGGAAGGGGACGCGAGAACCAGTACCCCTGGAGGGCGTCGCACCCGCTGCTGCGGAGATAGGCGAACTGCTCGTGCGTTTCCACGCCCTCGGCGATCACGTTCAATTTGAGACCGTGGGCCATGGCCAGAACCGCGCGCACGATGCCGGCGTCGGCCGAGTTGCTGACGACGTCGCTGACGAAGGAGCGGTCGATCTTGAGCGTGGTGACCGGAAAGCGCTTGAGGTAGGAGAGCGAGGAGTAGCCGGTTCCGAAATCGTCGATGGAGATACCCACGTCGAGATCCCGCAGGGCGAGCAGGTTGGCGACGGTCACGTCGGCGTCCTCCATGGCCACGCCTTCGGTGATTTCGATCTCCAGCGCCTGGGGCTTCAAGTCCGAGTCGGAGAGCGCGCGCTGGACGGTCGAAACCAGGTTGCGCTCGTGGAACTGGCTGGGCGAGAGGTTGACCGCCACGCGTAGATCGGGAAGACCCCGTTCCTGCCAGACGCGCAACTGCCGCGCGGCGTGGGAAAGAACCCATTGCCCGAGCGGCACCATCATTCCGGCCTTCTCGGCGACCTCGATGAAGTCTCCGGGCATGACCAGGCCCTTCTCCGGATGCTGCCAGCGCACCAGGGCCTCGAGCTCGATGATCCGGCCACTGGTCAGAGACAGCACCGGCTGGTAGTGAAGGACCAGCTCGTTGCGTTGGATGGCCTGCCGCAATCCCGCCTGCAGAGCCAGACGCCGGGCGGCTTCCTCGGTCAGCTCCGGGACGTTCAACTGAAAATTGTTCCGCCCTTTCAACTTGGCGCGGGCCATGGCGTTCTCGCCGCTGCGCAGAAGCGCCTCGGGATCCTGCCCATCGTCGGGATACAGAGAAATGCCGATCGACGTGGTCAGGTCGACGCGCCGGTTGCCGGCGACGTAGGGCTGGGCCACGGCCTCCAGGAGCTTGCGGGCCACGGCGATGGCGTCGTCGGCGCTGGTGATCTCCGGCAGGAGAACGATGAACTCGTCGCCTCCCACGCGCGCGACGCTGTCCCCCTCCCTCACGCAGAGGGAGAGGCGGCGGGCGACCTCCTGGAAGATGGCGTCGCCGGCGGTGTGGCCGAATCCGTCGTTGACCGTCTTGAAGAGATCGAGATCCAGGAACAGCAGAGCGAGGAGTTTGCCGGTGCGACGCGCCTTGCCGACGGAGAATTCCAGTCGCTCCATCAGAAACGCGCGGTTGGGAAGAGCGGTCAGCGGATCATGGAACGCCTGGAAGGCGATGAGCTCTTCGGCGCGCTTGCGATCGCTGATGTCCCGGGCGATGGAGGCGACTCCCGTCAACACTCCCTGCTCGTCGCGTATGGGCGAGGCGGACACCGCGACCTCGACGGTGTCTCCGTCTTTCTTGACCCGGACGGTCTCGTAGCGAACGACGTTCTCGCCTCCGGAGATGCGGTCGATCACTCCCTGAATCTCTCCGCGCCGGCCGGGGGGCTCCAGGACCCGGATCGAGCGTCCCTCCATCTCGGCGGTGGTGTAGCCGTACATCTGGGCGGCGCCGGGATTCCAGCTGATGACGCGGCCGTCGGGGGCCGTCGCGATGACCGCATCGTGCGAGGACTCCATGATCGCAGCCATGCGCGCGAGGGTGGCCTCCCGGCGGCGACGCTCGCTGATGTCGACCGCGACGTTGCCCAGCAGATGCCTTCCCGAATCGCTGCGCAGCGGAAATTTCAGCACCAGCCAGTGGCGCAAGCCGTTCGGGCTCGGGAGAGTCTCCTCGACCTCGAGCACGGCGCCCGTGGCGAGCACGGTCTGGTCCGACAGGCGCACGCGCTCGGCGACCTCGGCGGGCAGCCATTCCGAATCGGTCTTGCCCACCAGGGGGTTGCCGTCGGCCGCGAAATTGTTCTCGAAGGCGCGGTTGTAGTAGACGAGCCGGCCGCTCTCGTCCTTCAAGAACTCCAGCGCCGGACTCTGGTCGAGCAGAAGCTCGTAGGTCGGCTCCTGGCCGCTCTCACGATGGCGGCGGGGCTGCGACCAGAGGGGATGGTCCGGCGGTACGAAGTCCGGGGTCTCGGGATTGCGCCCCTGCTCGTCGCTCATGCCTCGGTCGGAACGGGCCGTCGCCAAATTCGCCTCTCCCTTTCTTACCCACGGAACGCTGGCCTCCTTCCCTTCTCAAGCTTCCTGCCAGGTTTTGTCCGCTTTTGGATTCAGTGACTTGCGCTCCGCTGCGCGGGTGTGCGAGTCAACCACTTGCAGCACCCGACCCCGGTGCTGACAGAAATCCGCACCCCTATTCGGACGCCGGGGGATCCGAGGTCGTCCGCCGAGGAGCGCAAGCGCTGGCGGGCAAAGAGGCCCCGCCGGCCTTCACTACGGTCACCGTGCAGTCGGCCTGGGCCACGACCTGGGAGGAGACGCTTCCCAGGTAACGGCGCAAGGTGGAGCTGCCGCGCGAGCCGATCACGATCTGGTCGACATGATTGGAGCGCGCGAATTCGGTAATGGCGGCTCCCGGATCCGGACCGGAAAGCACGTGGAAGGTGATCTTCGCCGGCGGCAGACTCAGGGGCCGCGCCCAATGCTGGAGCTCGATCAAGCGACGCACGTGCAGATTGCGTCCCTCTTCGTCGACTTGAATGTCCATGGCGATCCGCGAGGTCTTCAGGACCGTGACACAGGCCAGTCTCGCGCCCGACTCGGTCTGCAGGATCCGGCGCGCCGCCAGGCGCAGTTCCTCGGCGAGGCCCGCCGAATCCGACGCGACATCCACGGCCACCATCACGATCGGCGCGCGAGCCAGCCGGTCGGCCGCGGATTTCGATTCCGACGGCTCCTCCCCCAGACCCCGCCACCTCCGTCTCCAGACCGTTCCCAGGGAGTCCCGGCGCAAGCGCTCGGCGCGGGCGGTCAGCCGGACTTGCTCGGGATGGGACAGGTCGAAGGCGAGCTGCCCGGCCGTCTCGTAGCGTTTGCCCGGATCGACCTCCAGGCAGCGCAGGATGATCTCCTGCAGCCAGGGCGGGACGCTCGGCGTGCGTGCCCGCGGCGGAACGGGATCCCAATAAAGGCGGCGGCGCAGCTCCCGCTGGCTGGTGGGATTGCCAAACGGGCGCACCGCGGTGGCCAGATAGTAGAGGACCACGCCGAGCGAGTAGACGTCGCTCGCCGGCTCGTCGCGCACGCGCCGTATCTGCTCCGGAGAGATGTAGGGACCCGTCCCCATCGGCAGACGGAATTCTTCGGCGAGCAGATCGGGCAGGCGGTCGTGGCGGGAGAGACCGAAGTCGATGAGCACTGCCTCGCCGCTTTCTCGAAACAGCACGTTGCTCGGCTTCACGTCTAGGTGCACGACCTGCTGGCGATGAATGTCGTGGAGCGCGGAGGCGATGCGGGCGCCGAGCGACGCGATCTCGGCTGGCTCCAGGGGTGCGTCGGGGAGCCGATCCCGAAGCGACCCGCCGCCGATCGACTCCATCACGATGTAGGGCTGGACCGACCAGTCGCCCGCGGCGACGAACCGCGGCACGTGCGGGCCGGAGAGGACCGGCAGGATCATCTGCTCGACCTCGAAGCCCACGATCGCCGCGGGGTCGTCGAAGTCCCGGACCAGCGGGATCTTCATGACCAATGGAGCGGCTTCCTCGGCACCGCGGACGCGCCACAGGACTGACATGTTCCCCTGGTGGATCTTCTCGTCGAGGCGGAATCCGTCGATCTCCGAGCCGGCGGCGAGGCGCTGCGTCGCCACGTCAGAATCCGATCCGCAGGCGCACGCCGAGGCTCTCGGGGAGCCCTGCGGCGCGGACCTTGCCCGCCGTGGTCTCGTGGTCGTAGGGAACGCGAAAGTAGGTCAGCACCTCGCGGGCGTCGTCGAAGAGCGCGTAGCAAGCGGCCGGGTTGCCGTCGCGAGGCTGTCCGGCCGAGCCTGGAATCGCAAGCCACCGCCGGGTCGAACCGAGCGGGATTCCCATGCCCGCTACTGGGGAAAAAGCCAGGACGCGCCCGCCGACGGTCATGTGATACAGCGTGGGCTCGTGGACGTGGCCGCAGAACGTGATCCGGCAGGAGGTCGCCCGGATGCTCCGGCCCGCTTCGATCGGACCAGTGACATATTCCCATTGCCCCGGCGCCCAGGCGTTGGCGTGCGTGTAGAGCCTTCCGTCGCGTTGCTCGGTGAGCGGGAGGTCCCGGAGAAACGCGATCTGGTCGGGCCGGAGCCGGCCGCGGGTCCACTCCACGACTCTCCGTGCGTCCTCGCCGAGCGGCTTGCGCTCCGAAGCGGCGACCGCGCGATCGTGGTTACCGGCGACGGCGATGGCTCCCTGACCGACACGCTCCCGAATCGCGTCGACGACCGCCGCGGGATCGGCGCCGTAGCCGACGTGGTCTCCGAGGAAGGCAAACCGGCCGGCCCCCTGGCGCTCGGCGTGCGCCAGGCAGGCGTTGAGCGCTTCGAGGTTGGCGTGCACGTCCGTCAGGATCGCGATGTGCATGAGAGAGGAACAAGGCGCGCTGGCGGGCATCCTATCCCGCCGGGCCGCCGCCGGAGCGTCACCCGGGCCGGACCCTGCAAGGAGGAGGCTTTGTGATCCTGCAATGTTCATCCTGCGGGAAAAAGAATCGGTCTCCGGCCGCCCGCCTCGCCGAGGTGGGGCGCTGCGGCGCATGCAAGACCGAGATCTCGCCGGTGGCGCGGCCCATCGAGGCCGACCCGGAGCTCTTCCGCGAGATCACGGGCGAGGCCCCCGTCCCGATCCTGGTGGACTTCTGGGCCGATTGGTGCGGGCCATGTCGTATCGCCGCTCCGGAAGTCGAGAAGACCGCAGCGGCCATGGCCGGACGGGCGCTGGTTCTGAAAGTCGATACGGAGCGGTTCCCGCAGCTCGCAGCGGAATTCGGAGTCCGAAGCATCCCCAACTTCGCCGTGCTGCGAGGCGGTCTGCTCGTCTTCCAGCAGCCCGGCGCGGTCGGGAGCGAACGGATGCAGGACTGGCTCGTGCGCGCGGCCACGTCGCCTCCGCGGAGTTAGTCGATCTGCGCCCCTTGGGCGCACCGGCAGTCCGCTCGGCCGGATGCGGCCTCGACGGCCTGCCTGATCGACGAACTCCGCTCCGGCTCCCCGCGGCGCGCGACGTCCTCCCTTGGTTACTGCGGGAGCTTCGCGCGCCGCGGACCGGGCTAGGCCCCCGTGGTGCCTTCGCGGCGTGACCAAGTTTTGCGAACTGGATTCGCAAAACGACTCACGCCGCGCGAGCCGGAGCGGAGCTTCAGGATCAGGACCGCGGTCGAGCCCGCATCCGGGCGAGCCGCGGTCCGGTGCGCCGCTAGGCGCAGATCCTGAAGCGCAGCGGAGGCGACGGGTTAGGATCGCTTCGGCACATGAGCAGCTCGGTCCTTCGACGGGAGCCGACCGCCCGACCTCCCGGACCGCGTGGCCGATTTTTTCTGGGAAGCCTTCCCGAATTCGCCGGGGACATCCTGGGATTCTTCACCGGCTGCGTCCGGGAGTATGGCGACGTCGTGCGGTTTCGGATCCCGGGATACGAAACCTTTCTCCTTCAGAACCCGCGCGACATCGAAACGGTTCTCCTGACGCAGCGCAGCAACTTCGTCAAGCACAGCTTCTTCTGGCGCCACGTGACCGCCATTTTCGGCAACGGCCTTCTGACCAGCGACGGCGACTTCTGGCTCCGCCAGCGGCGCCTGGCCGCGCCCGCCTTTCATCCCGACCGGCTCACGGCATACGCCGGCGTGATGGCGTCCTACGGCGAGCGCCTCGCGTCGGGGTGGCGCGACGGAGAAATCCGCCAGGTGCACGAGGACATGATGCGCTTGACCATGGAGATCGTCTCCAAGACGCTCTTCGACGCCGACGTCGGGCGGGACGCCGACGAAATCGGCCGATCCTTCGACCGGATCATCGAAGAGATCGCCCGCCGCTTCCGGCGCCCGGTGCGCATTCCCGACGCCGTCCCGACGCCGGGCAACATCCGGTATCGCAAGGGCGTCGCGTTGCTCGACCGGATCGTCGCTCACGTGCTGGCCGAACGGCGCGGGCGGCCGGGCGACCGCGGCGACCTTCTTTCCATGCTTCTCGAGGCCCGCGACGACGAGGGCCGCCCCATGTCGGACCGGCAGCTGCGCGACGAGCTCATCACGCTTTTCCTGGCCGGCCACGAAACGACCGCGATCGCCCTGTCGTGGACTTTCTTCCTCCTGTCCCGGAATTCGGCGGCGGAAAAACGGCTGCTCGACGAAATCGCGGAGGTCGTCGGCGATCGGCTGCCCGGCTTCGGCGACCTGCCGCGGCTCTCCTATACCGACGCGGTGGTCCGGGAGGCGCTGCGCCTCTATCCGCCGGCCTACGTGATCGGCCGGGAGGCGCTCGCCGACTGCGTCATCGGGAACTACTCCGTTCCGGCCCGCGCCACGATTTACTTTTCCCCCTGGGTTCTCCACCGCGACCCGCGCTGGTTCGACGATCCGGAGACCTTTCGGCCCGAGAGGTGGCTCGACGGGAGCACGTCGCGCGTCCCCAGATACGCCTACATCCCGTTCGGCGGCGGCCCGCGGGTCTGCATCGGCGAACGCTTCGCGATGATGGAAGGCGTGCTCGTTCTGGCCACCATTCTGCGGCGCTTCCGCCTTCACATGGCGGGCCCCGATCCGACGCCCTTCCCTTCCATCACGCTGCGGCCCGAGGGCGGTCCGCTTATGCGCCTGGAAAGGCGCCGGCCCGAAGCCTGAAGCGGCCGAACCGCACCTGCCGCGCCTGCCGCGGCCGCGCGCCGGCCGGACTGCCGCCGCCCTGGGACTCTTCGCGGCTGCGCCGCGCTCGCCGGCGACTCCGGACCGACATTCTCCGTGCATGGCGCCCGCTGTGCGAGCGGTCCCAAGCTGTTGAATAATGCGAATAGCGGCCCGTTCGCCCGCAAGTCGTGAGGGGCCGCTTGGCGTGCAAGAGGGGAACGCAAAGAGGCTTTCGTCCCTGCCCAGGGCATCTCGATCCGGCCAAGCGGCGGCAGACGCAGGAGGGCCTCGAACCCGCCGAGGAGTTTCTTCGATTGTCAATCCCGCGGCTTCACGTTTCGCTCGGAAACGGAGGTGCACGATGGACGCTCGGCGATATCTGGCTCGCTCTTTCGCGGCCCTTGTCGTAAGCGGCGTAGCGGTGGTGGCCGCGAAGCCCCCCCAGGACGAGCATGCGGGGCACGAGGGTGACGGGCAGTTCGGGAAGGTGCACTTTCCCACTTCTTGCGGCCCCGCGGCGCAACGAAGTTTCGATCTCGCGGTTGCAAAGCTGCACTCGTTCTTCTATCCCGAGACAGTCAAGGCGTTCACCGCGATCACCGAAGCGGAACCGTCGTGTGCCATGGCCTTCTGGGGCCTCGCCATCAGCCAGATGCCGAATCCCTTGGTCCCCCCGTTCGAACCTGCGGCGCTCAAGCGCGGCTATGAACTCGTCGAGAAGGCTCGCGGCGCGAAGCAGCAAACCCCGCATGAGCGTGACTGGGTCGAGGCGCTTGCCGCGCTGTACAAAGACAGCGATACGGTGGACGAACACACCCGCGACCTGAGATACGAGAGCGCCATGGAGCAGGTCCACAATCGATATCCAGAGGACAGCGAAGCCACGATCTTTTTCGCTCTCGCACTCAACATGGCGGCCGATCTGTCGGACGGGACATATGCCAGGCAGCTCAAGGCTGCTGCGCTCCTGGAAAAGGAATGGCAGCGGCAACCGGACCATCCCGGTATTCCCCACTACATCATTCATTGCTACGACTACCCGCCGATCGCGGAAAAGGGGCTGGCAGCAGCTCGTCGTTACTCACAGGTTGCCCCCTCGGCCCCCCATGCCTTGCATATGCCGTCCCACATCTTCTCGATGACGGGGATGTGGCGAGACTCCATCGCATCGAATCTCGCGTCGAAGGCCGCCGCCGAGGAATACAGCACGAAATTTCAACAGGGCGCCACGAGCGCTCCGCGACTCCACGCAATGGATTTCCTCATGTACGCGTACCTGCAAGGTGCGCAAGACAAGTCAGCCAGGGGACTGCTGTCCGAACGCAACGACATCAAAAAGTTCGTGGCAAGGTACCTGACCGCGGATACCGCCTACGCCGCGCTCCCCGTCCGCTACGCCCTCGAACGCGGCGATTGGAAGATGGCGGCCGCCGTAGAGCCGATCGAGAGCCAGTATCCGCAGGCCGAGGCGGTCAGCCACTTTGGTCGTGGACTCGGAGCTGCCCGAAGCAATGACTTCGCGTCGGCTCGGCACGAGGTCGAACGGCTCGAGTCGCTCAAAGCCAAGCTCCAAGAGTCCCGACAGACCTTCTGGGTCGAGCAGTTGCGAATCCAAATCAGCGCGATCTCGGCGTGGATCGCGAAAGGCGAGGGACGAAAGCAAGAGGCCATCGCAGCGATGGCGGATGCCGCACGAGCAGACGATGTGAGCCAGAAGCACGTGGCGATGGAAAACCGCATCGTGCCGATGCGTGAGTTGCTGGGCGATATGCTGCTCGAGGCCGGAGACACCGCAAGCGCGCTCAAAGCGTTCGAGACGTCGCTCACGATCGCTCCGAACCGCCTGCGCTCGTATGCCGGAGCAGCCCGAGCGTCCGAACTGCTGGGCGACGTGGGAAAGGCGAGGCTCTACCATCAGAAGATCATCGACGCCTGCAGCCAGGCCGACACCGAGCGGCCCGAGCTTGTCGCTTCACGGCGCTACCTGGCCAGGAATTAGTCTTCGACGACGGCGCGGCCTCCGCCGGACCGCGGCCTTCGTGTTCCTGGCGGTGGCCGGGGTCTCCGCCGCGCCGACCGGCCAATCGGACCCGGTCGGTCCGGCGCCCACGCCCGCCGAATGCGCCGCGCTCGCCCGCGAGGTCCGGTCCGAGTTTCTCCACGCGTGGCGAGGCTACGAGAGCCTGGCCTGGGGGCACGACGAGTTGAGGCCGGTCAGCGCGACGCCCCGCGACTGGGGGAGCGCCAGCCTCTGGATGACGCCGGTCGATGCGCTCGACACGATGCTCCTGATGGGCCTGACCGAGGAGGCGGCGAAGACGCGCGAGGCGATCGCCGATCACCTCTCCTTCGACCGGGACATGTCGGTCAAGAACTTCGAGATCACCATCCGACTGCTGGGCGGCCTCCTGTCCTCGTACGAGATGACCGGCGACCGGCGGCTGCTGGCCCTCGCCGAGGATCTCGGGCGCCGGCTCCTGCCGGCCTTCGGCTCCCCCACCGGCATGCCGTACATGTACGTCAACCTCAAGACCGGCCGGACCAGCGGCGCCGTCTCCAATCCGGCGGAGATCGGAACTCTGATTCTGGAGATGGGGACGCTGTCGAAGCTCTCGGGCAATCCCGAGTATTTCAAGCGAGCTCGTGCCGCTCTCCTCGCGCTCGCCGCCCGCCGCGCCTCGACGGGGCTCGTTGGCGAGGAGATCAACGTGGAAACCGGAGCGTGGGTGAGCCGGGAAAGCCACATCGGCGGCGGCATCGATTCGTACTACGAGTACCTGGTCAAATGCGGAATCCTCTTCGGCGACGCAGACTGCTCACGCCTGGCCCGCGAGAGTCTTCAGGCCGCCGGTCGATTTCTCGCCGACGAGCGGGGCGGGCTTCTCTGGTACGGCTCGGCGGACATGGAGACCGGCCGCCGGACGTCGACCATCTACGGCTCCCTCCATGCCTTCTTCCCCGCGGTCCTCGTTCTGTCGGGAGACCTCGTGAGCGCCGGGCGCCTCCAGGAGTCCGGCTTGCGAATGTGGGCCCTTCACGGCATCGAGCCGGAGGAGCTCGACTACGCCTCCCTGCGCGTCACCGCCGACGGCTATGCGCTGCGCCCGGAGATCATGGAATCCGCCTACTACCTCTTCCGGGCTACGCGGGACCGGAGATATCTCGCCATGGGGCG
>DATFTF010000183.1:0-3009 GCA_035262245.1 Thermoanaerobaculia bacterium | reverse complement strand
TCGGCGAGCGCTTTGCTCAAGACCGCATAGTTTGACCGACGCCGCTCGGCGATCTCGGTGTAGTCGAAGCACTGTTTGAGCAGAGCCCTGGAGAGCCCGCTCATCGCAAATCGCCCCAGCGGGGCGGCGTCCTCCGATTCTTGAAACAGCTCGAACCAGAGCTCCCCTCCGCCGTGCACATCGAACTCCCTGCGCAGAACCGACGCGCGCAGGGCCTGGAGCCACCAGTCGGCGGGCGGGCTCTCGAGTCTGGAGGGCTCGAGGTCGACCCCGCAGTTCAACCTCAGGATTCCGCCGTCGGGCACACCCAGGAATTTGCGCGGGCTGAACACCGAGAAATCCGCACCAAGGCCGACCTTGTTCGAGAGCAACGCCTGACAGGCGTCTTCGAGCACCCAGGCACCTCGGGTTCGCGCCCGCTTCATCGCTTCCAAGTCCGAAGGGAAGCCGAAGAAATCTATGAAGACGACGAGATCGCACTCCTGGACGTCATCCAGCCACTGCAACGAGGGAATCGCCAGGTCGTAGTCCACCTCGTAGAACCTGATTCGCCCGTCCTCGCGCCAAGCGGCTCGAAACAGAGACCGGCAGAGGTACGACGGCACCCACACCGTGGTCGGCGGAAGACTCTGGACCAGAGTGTGAATGCCCGATCGACCGTTCACGAACAGCGCCTCTCGGCCGGTCAGGAACGGCGGGGTGGGATTCTTTTGCCTCCCGAGGTCCGGCAGACCGAACATCCCGCCGATGATCCGCGACGCCCGTCGATCCCTCGCAGTGTCTTCTCCGCGGGGAAGTTCCCCGCGGCCGGGGAGCCGCCGAGCCCCAGCCGACCCGAGGTCGAGTGTCTCGGCTTTGCGCAACGGAGTCATGAGATCGGAGTCGTCACGGCCTCGCCTCGAGCGCCGGGGCCCCTTCCAGAGGCTTGAAATCCGTGTTCCACTCCAGGAGCGGCCTGACAACTCCCCCCATGTGTTTCGTGACGTGGCCGCGAACGGAGGAAGGATCGAGGCCGTCGATGGTCCGAAAGGCGACGGCATCTCGAACGAAGAATTGCTTGGCGGTGGGGTCGAGCGCCGTCATCCCGGCCGCGACAAACATCGTTCCCTCGGCAAGGAAATTGCCGGGGATCGAGACGGCGCTCACGTATCTGCCGATCGCCCGCGGTCGCCCCTGCCAGGCCGGATCCAGATCGCTCGACGAAAAGGCGGTGACTCCTTCTTCGTTGGACAGGGAAAAGTAAGGCATCAGCTTGCAGCCGGCCTTCCAGACTTCGTACTCCATTTCGATGCGAAACGGTCTTCGGATGTCGATGGTGTCGGAGACGCGGCCGTCTTCGGTCCGAACGCGAACGGCCCGGAGACCGGCTGCCTCGTGACCGGGGCAGGGCGAGGATTCCGGCCATTCCCGCGCGGCTGTGGTGCCGAGCCCCGAGCTCAAATAGTCGCTGACGACCTCCGTCGCGGGGCCGTCGCGCAGGATGCGGCCTTCGTTGAGAAGAATGGCGCGCTCGCAGAGCCGCGTGATGGCCGGCATGTTGTGAGAGACAAAGAGCACCGTCCGCCCCTGTTGCCCCGCGTGTTGCATCTTGTTCAGGCACTTCTTCTGAAACCCCGCATCACCGACCGCCAGGACCTCGTCCACGATCAAAATGTCCGGCTCGAGGTGAGCGGCCACGGCGAAAGCCAGACGCAGGTACATCCCGCTCGAGTAGTGCTTCACCGGGGTGTCGATGAACTTCTCGACCTCGGCGAAGGCGACGATCTCGTCGAACTTGCGGTCGACCTCGTTTCGCTTCATGCCGAGGATCGCGCCGTTCAAGTAGACGTTTTCCCGGCCGGTGAGCTCGGAATGAAAGCCCGTGCCGACCTCCAACAGGGATCCGACGCGGCCGCGGATCTCCGCCGAGCCTTCCGTCGGCTCGGTGATCCGCGACAGGATCTTCAGAAGCGTGCTCTTGCCCGATCCGTTGCGGCCGATGATTCCCACAACCTCGCCCCGGCGGATCGCGAAGGAAACGCCCCGCAGAGCCCACACGGTCGGAACTTCGGAGCGTCCGGCCCGAAGACGAAATGGAGCGCGCGCCAGCCCGGCCACCGTCTCGCGCAGCGTTCTGTACCTCTGCTGGCGTCGGCCGATCCGATACTGCTTGGAAAGGCCACGAACCTTCACCGCCGCGTCGTACGCGCCCTCCGCCGGAGGGTCCGCCTTCACGGCGTCCGAGCGCGGCGCACCCGGCAGGACGGACAGCGTCGGGTCTCCGCTCACCTCTCCCCCGCCGTCCCGGTTCGCGCGAGCAGGGTCTCGGCGCGGCTCCAGTCTTCGGGCCTTTCGAGGCCCACGGACCGGTCGGCATCGACGACGTGGCCGAGGAGTCTCCGGCCGTAGAGGCTCTTCTGCCCGAGGATGACGTCCCGCCGCGTCACGCAGATGGATCCGTCCCGGCGGTACGCCGGAGGCAGGTTCTCGCTGCGGGCGATGGGGATGCGCTCGCCGGTCGCCAGGTGGATGCACCCCTCTTCACACCGCGTATAAATCCAGTGCGGGTTGTAGGCGTCCGGCACAGGCGTGATCGCCAGGACGGCGTCCGCGCTTTCGCGTTCCAACTGAGCAACGCACGCGTCGATGTCCTCGAAGTGGCGCAGCGGATGCCTCGGAGACAGCAGGCAGACGGCATCCCACCGCTCTCCGCGCTCCTCCAGCCACCGCAGCGCATGGTCGGCGACTTCGAACAGGGGCGTCTCGTCGCCCGAGAGCGGGGCCGGACGCAGGAATGGAACGTCCAGTCCGCAGACGCGGCCGATGTCGGCGATCTCCCGGTCTTCCGTCGACAGGACGACGCGCGCGAGCGATCGGGCCGCGGCGGCGCAGTCGGCGGTGTAAGCGAGCAGCGGCCGCCCCGCGAGGTATCCCCCGTCTCCGCCCAGAGAGCCGCCTGCGCCTCCCCGGGCCGGCACCAGACC
The DNA here is from genome assembly GCA_035262245.1 of Thermoanaerobaculia bacterium. Classification (GTDB taxonomy): domain Bacteria; phylum Acidobacteriota; class Thermoanaerobaculia; order UBA5066; family Gp7-AA6; genus DATFTF01. The sequence continues at coordinate 46 of DATFTF010000183.1, read as the reverse complement.
GAGAACCCGCATCCGGGGAGCCTGCTCAGACGACATCGGCGAAGGT
>DATFTF010000182.1:0-2218 GCA_035262245.1 Thermoanaerobaculia bacterium | reverse complement strand
GCTTGCGCGTCGAGAGATCGAACTCGGAGTTTCGAATGCTCCACAGGCGGGCGGGCTGTGTGTCGATGTCGTTGTCGAATCCGCTCGGATAGATCATCGCGCCGAGGAAATGGACGTACAACGAGGCAGCGAGACAAATGCCGAAGAGAACCCTCGCGCCGGGAATCTGCTCCAGGGACGGCCAGGCCGCGGCGACGAGGACGATTGAGAGAGGGGCGAGCTCGGTCAAGAGCCGGTAGCCGAAGCTGTGGCCGCCCCACCAGATGGACCAGCGGGAGTAGAGAAGTATCGTCAGGGCGACTCCGGCGGCGAGGTAACGGGGCAGGCGCGCTCGCCCGGGCGGCGCTGGCGCGAGGGCGTCGATCGCGCCGGGAATGGCGAAGAGAAAAATCGGCGAGAAAACAAAGAGGCCGCGGGAGGGGCTCACCAGAATGCCGGCGAGGCCGGTCCAGAAGGGACCGTCGAAATTCCCGCGAGGGACTTTCTGGGCCAGTGACCAGGGAGTGCCCCAGTAAGTCTTCGCGTACCAGAGGTGAAAGAGGGCGGGCAACAGAGCGAGGCCGGCGAAGCGTAGCGCGCGCCGGCGCTCGTAGCGGAGCACGTAGAGCGCGAGCGGCGCCGCGATCAGGACGTTCGTCGGGCGGTTGACGACGGCCAAACCGAGCGCCAGACCCGCCAGCGGGACGGTCGTTCCTCCACGGAAGAGGCCCCAGAGGGCGACGGAGAGGAAGAGCAGCGATGGCCCGTGCTGCCAGGCGCCCCGGCTGGCGATGCTCCAGGCGGTCGTGCCGAAGGCGAAGGCCAGGGCGAAGAGGAGGGCCTCCTTCTCGGACCGGCACACATAGGTCAGCGCGAGGTAGAGAAAGTAGACCGAGAGCGCGGTGGTGACCGATGCCGTGATCAGCGAGAGGAGCCGCCGATGCGCAAGGAGGTCGAACCCGGCGAGCCGCGCGGCGGCGTAGACCGGAACGTTCATGAGCCCTGGTAGGACCGGATAGCTCGAAAGAACACGGCCGCGCTCGAGCCGGAACCAGTAGGGGATGTCGCCGGAGGAGACGAACTCGCGAAAGTCGAAGCCGTGGCCGTCGAGGATGGCGATCGGCAGAAGCTCCGCCGGGGCGGTGTCCCCACTACCGACGTATCGAAATCCGACGTTGTAGATGAAGAGCGGGAGAAAGAGGGCGATCCAGGGGGCGAGCCGATCCAGAGCCAGGGGCCGCCGCAGCACGGGCAGCCGGGTACCGGTGACGGCCGAGCTCATGAGGGTATTCTTTCTTAAACGGGAAACGGGAAACGGGAAACGGGAAACGGGAAACGGGAAACGGGAAACGGGAAACGGGAAACGGGTTCCTTCCCCTTATAATCGACGGCTTTTATGGACGCGACCTCGATCTCGCACGTTAGTGAGCGAGCGGGCCAGACCGCCCGTGTGCGGGGCTGGCTCTACAACAAACGTTCCTCCGGAAAGATCCAGTTCCTGATCGTCCGCGACGGCACCGGGTACCTCCAGGTCGTCGTGGCCAGGGCGGAGGTGAAGCCCGAGGTCTGGGACGCAGCGGAGACGGTTTCGCAGGAAGCCTCCCTCGAGGTGACCGGGACCATCCGGGAGGAGCGGCGCGCCCGCGGCGGCTACGAGATGACGGCGACCGACGTCGTCCTTCTGGGCCCGGCCGAGAACTTTCCGATCACGCCCAAGGAACACGGGACCGACTTCCTGATGTCCAACCGCCACCTGTGGCTCCGCTCGGCGCGGCAGCACGCCATCCTGAAGATCCGGTCAGAGCTCGAGCAGGGGATTCACGACTTCTTTTACGAGCGCGAGTTCGTCCGGATCGACTCGCCCATCCTGACGCCGGCGGCCTGCGAGGGGACTTCGACGCTCTTCGAGACGCAGTACACGGAGGAGGAGAAGGCCTACCTCTCCCAGTCCGGCCAGCTCTACCTCGAGCCCGCGGCGGCGGCCTTCGGCAAGGTCTACTGCTTCGGGCCCACCTTTCGCGCCGAAAAGTCGAAGACACGGCGCCACTTGCGCGAGTTCTGGATGATCGAGCCCGAAGTCGCGTTCCTGGAGATCGACGGGCTCATGGATCTGGCCGAGGAGTTCATCTGCGAGCTCGTGGGCCGCGTGCTCGGCCGGTGCCGCGAAGAGCTGCAGCGGCTGGAGCGCGACACCGCGCGCTTGGAGACGGTCAAGAAACCGTTCCCGCGCTTCAACTAC
>DATFTF010000181.1:0-4411 GCA_035262245.1 Thermoanaerobaculia bacterium | reverse complement strand
GGCAACCACGGCCTCGGAGTGGCCTGGGCCGGCTCGCTTCTCGGGGTCGCCGTCACGATCTGCGTGCCCCGGGGCAACAATCCGGAGAAGAACGCGGGGATGCGCGGATACGGAGCCGCGCTCATCGAGGAAGGAAAGGACTACGACGAATCGGTCGTCATCGCGCAGCGTCTCGTGGACGAGCGCGGACTGACGCTCATCCATTCGACCAACGACCGCCGGGTGGTCGCCGGGGCGGCCACCCTCACTCTGGAGATGCTCGAGGAACGGCCGGAGCTCGAGGCCCTGGTGATGTCGGTCGGGGGAGGCTCGCAGGCCGTGGGAGCCATGACGGTCGTCCGCGCGCTGCGCCCGGAGATCGAGGTCTTTGCGGTGCAGGCCGAGCGCGCGAGCGCCGCGCACGACTCGTGGCGCGCCCGCCGGCGCGTCACCGTGGAATCCGCAGATACCTTCGCCGACGGCCTGGCCACGCGGTCCACCTACGAGCTGACGTTTCCGGCGCTCCGGGAGGGCCTCACGGACTTTCTTCTGGTGTCGGAGGCGGAGATCGCCCAGGCTGTGCGAACCCTGTTGAGCACCACGCACAATCTGGCCGAGGGCGCCGGCGCCGCGGGTCTGGCCGGCGTTGCGAAGCTGGCCGGGCGGCTGGCCGGCCGCAACGTCGGTATCGTGCTCTCGGGCGGGAACATCGACGCTCGGACGCTGGCCCGTGTGGTGAACGGGCAAGTTTCTTGAAATAAGCGAAGTGGGAAGCGGTCAACCGCACCGTCAGGCGGGTCGTCTATTCCGGGTGGGTCTGTTCCGGGAACGTTGGGAGAAGGAGAAAGACGCATGACGAAATCGACGAGGCTCAGGACGGGTACCACTCTGGTCATCGCAGCTACTTTGATCGGGCTCCTCTGGGTCTCTTCGACGTTCGCAGGCACTCGCATCTACGTTCAGATCGCGCCTCCGGTGCCGATCGTAGAGACCGTTCCTGTTGCGCCTTCGCCCGCGCACGTCTGGATCGCCGGCTACCACCGCTGGGATGGCCGCGTGTACGTCTGGGTTCCCGGCCACTATGTCGTCCCTCCCCACGCTCACTGGCACTGGGTAGCCGGACACTGGAGCCACCATCACGCCCACGGCTACTACTGGGTCGAGGGCCACTGGCGGCACTGACTCGAGGGTCCCATGAAAGAAATCCCGATTCGGATCTTCGGTCTCGGCCTTGCGGCGGCGGCCGGGCTCCTGCTGGTGACGGCGTGTCCGCCACCGCCGCCTCCGGGTGTCGTCTACGTGCGCACGGCGCCTCCGGTCGCGCAAATCGAAGTCGTGGGAACTGCGCCCGGTCCCGACTTCATCTGGATCCGCGGCTACCATCGATGGGACGGCGGCACTTACGTTTGGGTGCCGGGACGCTGGGTGCCGCGCCCGCATGCGGGAGCCGTCTGGGTGGACGGGCATTGGATCCATCACCACAACGGCTGGTACTGGCAGGACGGACACTGGCGTTAGCAACCCCTGCGTCCTCATGTGATCGTCAGCACGACGATCGTGCGGTCGTCTTCGAGCGGGATGCCCGCGGCGTGGGCCTGGACGGCTGCCAGAACGGCGTCTCGAAGCCGTCCGGCGTCCGACGACACTTCCTCGCGCAGCAGGGCCTCCAGCCGCTCGAACCCGAACGGCTCGCCGGAAGCGTCCACCGCTTCGACCAGTCCGTCCGTCAGAAAGAGCAGCCGATCTCCGGCGGCGACCTCGAACGAAATGGTCGGGTACTCGCGCGTGGAGAAGAGCCCCAGCGGAAACGAGGGCAAGGAGAGCGAGGTCACCGCGGACCCCGAGAGCCGGTACGGGGCCAGCTGGCCGGCGTTGGTCAGCTCGGCGCGCCGCGTCGCGGGATCGTAAGCCAGCAGCGCCAGGGTCATGTAGTTGCGCGTGTCCGTCGAACGGTGGATCAGGTCGTTCAACCGGGCAAAGAGGGCCGATCCGGTTAACCCCGACTCGATCTGGGTCGCCAGCGCCGCCTTGGCCATCGCCACCAGGAGCCCGGTCGGGAGGCCGTGCCCCGAGACGTCGCCGATCGTCACCGCCGTGCGGCCGTCGGGCATGGCGAAGTAGTCGTAGTAGTCGCCGCCGATCTCCGCGACCGGCTCGAAGCGCGCCACCAGGCTCATCCCACGAAGCTCCGCCTCGGAAGGGGGCAGAAGCTTCTGCTGGATCGTTCGCGCCACGGCGATTTCTGCGTCCAGCCGCTCCTTCTCCGCCGTCTGCAACAGGAGGCGCTCGATCGAGGCCGCCATTCCGTCGAACGAGCGCGCCAGATCGCCGATCTGGTCGCGGGCCTTCGACTGCACACGAACGGAGAAGTCTCCCCGGGACACGGCCTCGGTCGCGCGGGTCAGGCGGTTGACGCTGCGCGCGATGTTGGCCACCAGGAAGAAGGCGATCGCAAGGGCTGCCAGGTAGACGAGGAGCAACGCCGCGGCCAAGCCTGCGAAGATCCCCCAGAAGACCTTGCCCACTTCCGGAACGCCCTGGGAGAAGAGCTGATCGAAAAGGACCTGCGGCGAGGTGCGGGCTACCAGAACCACGACCTGTTCGGAGGACTCCGGGGCGATCCGGACTACGGGCTTCTCGACATAGACGCCGACGACCCACTCCGTGGTCATGAGGGTCGAGCCGGTCGCGGGCGGAACATTGCGAGGCCGCACGGCCTCCTTCCATTCACGCTCCTGCTTCTTGCTCACCTGGAAATCTATTCCGTCCACCCGCCGTCTCCGGTTTTCTCCGAGCCCAACCCGCACTTCGTAGCCGGATCGATCGGCCAGCTGCTGCAGCAGCGCCGACCGCGGCTCGGCGAAAGAGACCAGGGCTATGCGGTCGGGATCCGCGGGATCGGGCCGAACTGCGTACCAGACGCCTTCTCCGGCAGTCAGCGCGCGCGGCTGTGAAAGATCCCGGACCCAGGGGACGGCGTCGCCGGGGTGAAGCCAGTCGAATCGGGACGAGGCGACGACGCCGTTCCGGACGCGGAACTCGGCCGGCCGGTTCGTCCCCACCGCGGCTTCCTCGACGACAGCCCGAAGCTCGCGCCGCGTCTCGGTCCCGACCAGCTGGACGCAAAGAAGATAGGCCACCGCAAAAAGCAGCGCGGCCAGCAGAGGAATCGGCACCACGCCGATGAGGAAATAGGAGAAGGCCAGACGCAGAGCGATCCCGCGGGTGATCAGCCGAAACAGCGCAACGATCGCGCGGACGGCCAGAACGAGCGCGGAGGAGGCGGCCAGGGCCGCGCAGATCGCGCCGAGACAACCGAGAGCGCCCTTGGAGGAAGAGAGCGCCACGGCGAGGACGGTCTCGACCGCCAGCGCGAGGAGCCAGCCTTTCGTCGATTTTCGCAGCTGCACGGGGCGGCATTCTATGGGCGCTCCGAGCCCGGCCCGGCGAGAACCTGCTGCTACAATCGGAGGCCGGTGAGTTTCTTCCGGCAGGCCGCGCTCGTGCTGCCCTCGGCGTTTCTCCTCGGCGTTCTCTTCTTCCTCCTGACCCACGGGCACGACGATCCCGCGTTTGCCGCCTATCCGTTTCTCGAGCAATGGGCCGGAGGGCAGTACGTCGCCTCGGCGCCCGAGGGCCGCTTCGTAGAGCAGTCCGCGGTCTTCTTCCTTCCAACCTACCTCCTCACGCTTCTCTTCATCTTGCTGGTGGCCCTCGCGGAGGCCGGGCTCTTCGGACGGCGGCAGAAGCCGCGCTTTTCTTCGTACCGAAGGGCCTTCGCTCCGACCTTTACGGTCGTCTTTCTCCTGGCGACCGCCGTCCTCGTCGCGGTGGGCGAGCGGGAAGCCGCCCGGCTGGCACCGGGAGCGCTCGTGGCGCCGGTGCTCGTCGCGGTGGCTCCGTTCGGAGCGGCCCCGGTCGCCTTTCCCGTCGCCGCCGTCCTGGCCGCCCCGGTGGCCTTCCTGCTGCGGGCCGGCTCCGCATGACCGCGGGACGAGCCCTCGTCGTCCTCGACTTCGGCGGTCAATACACGCAGTTGATCGCCCGCCGGGCCCGCGAGGCTCGCGTGTTTTCCGTCGTGCTGCCTCCCGGCGCGCCGCGGTCGGAGATTCTCCGCCATAACCCGGCCGGCCTGATTCTCTCGGGAGGCCCGCAGAGCGTCTACGAGCCCGCCGCCCCGCATCCCACTCCCGACCTGCTCGATTTGAAGCTTCCGACCCTCGGGCTCTGCTACGGCATGCAATGGCTGGCGCAGGCCCTGGGAGGCCGGGTCGTGCCGGAGGGGCGCGAATACGGCCGTGCCCAGGCCCGCGTCTCTGCCGATTCGCCCCTTTTCGCCGGGCTCGAGGAGGGCCAGACGGTCTGGATGAACCATGGCGACTCGGTGGCCGATCCGCCCGCGGGCTTCCGTGTGATCGCCCGGACCGAGTCG
>DATFTF010000180.1:0-9900 GCA_035262245.1 Thermoanaerobaculia bacterium | reverse complement strand
CCTCCATCGAGAAGGCGGTCAAGATCGCCGGTCTGGGCGCCGACAACCTGCGTCTGATCGAAGTGGACGAGACCTTCGCCATGCGGCCGGGGGCGCTGGAAAGGCAGATCGCCGAGGACCGGCGAGCGGGCCTGACGCCCGCTTTCGTCTGCGCCACCGTGGGCACGACTTCTTCCAATGCGCTCGATCCTCTGGTCCCGATCGGCGGGATCTGCCGCCGCGAGGGGATCTGGTTTCACGTCGACGCGGCGATGTCGGGGACCGCGGCGATCTGCCCGGAGTTTCGCTCTATTCAGGCGGGCTTGGAGTTCGCCGACTCCTATTGCTTCAACCCGCACAAGTGGATGTTCACCAACTTCGACTGCGACTGCTTCTACGTCGCCGACCGCAAGGCCCTGATCCAGGCGCTCTCGGTCCTTCCCGAATACCTGCGCAACAAGGCGACCGAGTCGGGCGCGGTCATCGACTATCGCGACTGGCAAATTCCGCTGGGCCGGCGGTTTCGGGCCCTGAAGCTCTGGTTCGTGATCCGCCATTACGGTGTTGAGGGATTGCGGCACCACGTGCGGCGCCACGTCGCGCTGGCGCAGGGGCTGGTGCGCCGCGTCTCGGAGTCGCGCGACTTCGAGCTCGCGGCGCCGGCGCCGCTGAACCTGGTTTGCTTCCGGCACAAGGGAGGCGACGAGGTCAACCGTCGGCTCCTGGAGTCGTTGAATCGCGGCGGCGGCCTCTACCTCACACACACGATGCTGGATGGGAGATTCACTCTGCGGCTCTGCGTCGGGCAGACGCGGACGGAGGAGCGCCACGTCGAGGAGGCCTGGAAGCAGATCGAAGAGACGGCACGAACGGTCCGCGATTCGGCTCTGTGATTCCGTTCGTTCTGGAAACGGCGCGTCTTGCCTTCCGCGAACTTCGCGCCGACGACCTCGACTTCGTCGCCGCGATGCTCTCCGATCCGGAAGTCATGCGCTATTACCCCAAGGTCTACTCCCGTGACGAGGCGCGCGGCTGGATCGAGCGGCAGCAGGAGCGCTACGCGCGCGACGGGCATGGCCTGTGGCTCGTCCTCGATCGCACGGGTGGGTCTCCGATCGGGCAGGTTGGCCTGCTCCTCCAGGGAATCGAAGGCGTGGACGAGCCGGAAATCGGATACCTCATTCACCGGCCGTTTTGGCGGCGCGGCTATGCCACCGAGGCTGCCTGCGCGGTGCGAGACGCCGCGTTCGGAAGAGGCCTCGACCACTGCATTTCGCTCATCCGGCCGGAGAACGTTCCTTCGCGCGGAGTCGCGCGTAAGGTCGGCATGACATCGGGTCGGGAGGTTCTCTTTCACGGATTGCCCCACCTGGTGCATGCAGTGCGCTCCGACGCGCAGGCGCCCTGATATGGTCGCCCGACGAGGAGGAGGTGCGCATGAAACGGGTGACCGGGATCGGCGGAATCTTCTTCAAGGCGCAGGAGCCCGAGAAGTTGGGGGCCTGGTACAAGGAGCACCTAGGGCTCGACGTCGAGCCGTGGGGCGGCACCCAGTTTCCCTGGCGACGAGACGACGCGCCCGACGTGCGCGGATCCACGGTCTGGACAATCTTCAAGGGGGACACCCGCTACTTCCACCCGAGCGAGAAGCCCTTCATGATCAACTACCGGGTCGACGATCTCGACGCGGTGCTGGCGGCCCTCAAGACCGAAGGCGTGACGGTCGACGAAAAGGTCGAAGAGTCCGAGTACGGCCGCTTCGGCTGGACCATGGACCCTGAAGGCAACCGCATCGAGCTGTGGGAGCCGCCGGCTGCGAAGGCCTGACGACGTCCTCTTCCACCATCCGATGACCGACGATCGCGTTCCGAACGAGCCCGGACGCCCTCGGGTTGATTTCTACCCCAGCACCTACGGACGTTTCGATACCCCTCTTTATCGCGAGATCCGCGCCGAGGCGTTCGGCGAAGACCTGGGGGCGAATTCCTGGCTGACGCCTCGGGAGCTCGCGGAGATCGCCGGCCTGGTCGGTCTCGGAGCCTCGAGCCGGTTGCTCGACGTCGGCTGCGGCCCCGGCGGTCCCGCGATCCGCCTCGCCCGGACATCCGGATGTTTGGTCACCGGAATCGACCGGGACGAGCACGGCATTGCGCGGGCCCGGGCCTGCGCGGCGTCCGAGGGCCTGGAAGGCCGCGCCCGTTTCGAGATCGTCGACGCCGGCGGGGCGCTCCCCTTCGAGCCGCAATCGTTCGATGCCGTCGTGTGCATCGACGCGGTCAACCACTTTCCCGACCGGGCGGCCGTCTTCGGGCAATGGCGGCGGGTTCTCCGACCGGGCGGCCGCCTGCTCTTCACCGATCCGATCGTGGTCAGCCGGGCGGTGTCGGCGGACGAGCTCTTTCAGCGCGCCGCGATCGGCTTCTACCTCTACCTCCCGCCGGGAGAAAACGAACGCCTGCTGGCCGAGGCGGGGCTCAACCTCCTGCGCCGGGAAGACCGGACCGAGAGTGTCGAGACGATCGCCCGGCGCCGCCGGGAGGCGCGCGGCCGGCGGGCCGAGGAGCTCCGATCCGTCGAAGGAGCGGAGACATTCGAAGGGCAGCAGCGTTTTCTCGAGGCCTGCGAGACGCTGGCAAGGCGGCGGCAGCTCTCGCGCGTCCTCTTTCTGGCCGAACGGACGGAGGAGAACCGGAAGCCGGCGCCCGGGGAGGTTCCCGTTCGGCTCCTCGCATCGGATGAAGAGGTCCGGGAGTGCGCCCGGATGATGGCGGATTCCGAGCCATGGATCACGCTGCGGCGCGGCTATGCCGACTCGCTCGCGTACTTGCGCGACGCCAGCCGTGAGAGGTTTGTCGCGATCGAGGACGGACGGGTCGCCGGGTTCCTGATCTTGAACATGACCGGCGCCCTCGTGGGCTACATCCAGACGGTCTGTGTGGCGCCGCAGGCCCGGGGAAGAGGCGTCGGCTCGGCATTGATCCGCTTTGCCGAGGAAAGAGTGTTTCGAGAGTCGCCCAACATCTTTCTCTGCGTCTCGGACTTCAACCCGAGAGCTCGGCGTCTCTACGAGCGCCTCGGCTATCGCGCCATTGGTGAGCTGTCCGACTACGTCGTCGCCGGGCATGCCGAGATCCTGATGCGCAAGTCGATCGGCCCGCGGACCGGGTTCCCGGCGGGCCAGGGAGGGACACAATGAATATATTGTTAGCGGTCGCGGCGGCCGCCTTGGTGAGCGCAGCCCCGCCGCCGTCTCCGACCGCGACGCCCGACATCGGGCCGGGCGGTTTCGAGATGACGACGTACTACCTGGCGCTTCTGTATCGCGGACCGAAATGGACGCCGGAGGAAACGGCCGAAACGCGAGCGATCCAGGACGGCCACATGGCCAACATTCAGCGGCTCGCGAAGGAAGGCAAGCTCTTGCTCGCCGGACCCTTCACCGACGGCGGCGACCTGCGCGGGATCTTCGTCTTCAAAGTCGGCTCCATGCAGGAAGCCCAGGACCTCGCCGCCGCCGATCCGGCGGTCAAAGCCGGACGCCTGCGCCTGGACATCCACCCCTGGTACTCGGCCAGGAACATCACGGTCTCCGCGCGGAGCCCGTCCACGCCGTGAGGGCGTCTCGCGGGCGCCTGCGGAGCGTGTGCGTCTTCTGCGGCGCCAACGAGGGAAGCGACCCGGCTTACGCGGAGGCGGCGCGGGATCTGGCGGCCGCGTTTGCCTCTGCCGGAGTGCGCCTGGTGACCGGCGGCGGGCGCGTCGGTTTGATGGGGGTCGTCGCCGACGCCGCGCTCGCGGCGGGGGGCGAAGTCGTCGGGGTCATTCCGCAGGCGCTGCTGGCGCGGGAAATGGGGCACACCGGGCTCACCCGGCTGGAAGTTGTCGAGACGATGCACGAGCGCAAAGCGCGCATGGCGGATCTATCCGATGGGTTCGTGGCGCTGCCCGGAGGCGTCGGGACGCTCGAAGAGCTCTTCGAGGTCTGGACGTGGGCGCAGCTGGGCGTGCACGAGAAACCGTGCGGGCTCGTCAACGTCGGCGGCTACTACGATCTCCTGCTCGCTTTCCTCGATCACTCTGCGAGCGAAGGGTTCGTCCGCGACCGAACCCGCAGGATGCTGCTCGTCGAGACGGATCCTCGGAGAATGTTGGAGAGGCTATCCGCCTACGAGCCTCCGGAAGTTCGCCGCTGGGTCGAGCCGGCTGCAACATAAGCCGCTTTTTTTCAAATGGTTGAGGAGATGGAGCGATCTCCTTTGGCTTGACTTACGCCTTTTTAACGCCATAAGGTTGAGCTCATGGCGTGCGAGCGTTCTTCCGGCAACTCCAGCGCCGAACCTCCTTCGAGAAATCTCGGCGTTTCCGGACCCCCCGCGATTGCCGCGATCGTGGCGGCGGGAGCGCGCAAGGAGAAGTTGAAGGAGCGCGCCTGGCAGCCAGCCTCGCCGCGGGCCGGTCCCTCGCCTTACGCCGAGCTTCGCGCGGCTTCCGCTTTTTCGTTCTTGGACGGCGCGTCTCTTCCCGAGGATCTGGTCGAAGAGGCCGCGCGCCTGGGGATTCCGGCCGTCGCTCTTGTCGACACCAACGGCGTCTACGGCGCCCCGCGTTTCTACAAGGCGGCGAAGGCGGCGGGACTCAAGGCGCTGGTCGGAGCGGAGGTGGCGCTCGACGCGCCGGCGAGCCCGAAGTCGGAAGGCGGGAGGCGGAAGGCAAGCCCCGGACAAATCACAAATCACAAATCACAAATCGCAAATCCCCGCCTCACCCTTCTCGTCGAGAACCGCACCGGTTACAAGAACCTCTGCCGCCTGATCACCGCAGGCGCTCTGGGAAAGGCCAAGGGGGAGACGGCGGTGACCTGGGACCAGATCGCGGCGCACGCCGAAGGGCTCCATTGCTTGACCGGCGGCGGCGAGGGAGTCGTCGCGCGGGCGCTTGTGGCGGGCGGTCTCGACGCGGCGCGGGCGGAGCTCGATCGCCTCGCCGATCTTTTTCCCCGACGCCTCCACGTCGAGCTCCAGCGCCACCGGCTGAAGGAAGAAGAGCACCGCAATCAGGCCCTCCTCGACCTGGCGCGCGCCCGGCGCCTGCCGCTCGTCGCCACCAACGGCGTGCGTTACGCGCGGGAGAAGGACAAGGACCTCCACGACGTCTTCACCGCGATCCGCAATCACACCACGCTCGATCGGGCCGGTACGCTGCTGGCGGGAGAGCGGGAGCGCCACTTCAAGTCCGCGGCGGACATGGCCCGGCTCTTTGCCGACGCGCCGCAGGCCCTGGCCGGCGCGTGGGAGCTGTCGCGGCGGCTCGACTTCACGCTGGCCGATCTCGGATACCGCTTTCCCGACTACCCGCTCCCTCCGGGAGAGACGCCGCAATCGTTGCTGCGCCAGATCACCTGGAACGGCGCGCGCTCGCGCTTCCGCCCGCTGACCGCCCGCGCCCAGGCGCAGATTGCCAAGGAGCTGGCCATGATCGAGAAGCTGGATCTCCCCGGCTACTTCCTGATCGTCTGGGACATCGTGCGCTTCTGCCTGGAGAACAGGATCCTGGTCCAGGGGCGCGGCTCGGCGGCCAACAGCGCGGTCTGCTATGCCCTCTCCATCACCGCTGTCGATCCGGTCCGGATGGATCTGCTCTTCGAACGTTTTCTGTCGGAGGAGCGCGGGGAGTGGCCGGACATCGATCTGGATCTTCCCTCCGGCGACCAGCGCGAGAAAGTCATCCAGCACGTCTACGAGAAGTACGGCCCGCACGGCGCGGGCATGACCGCCAACGTCATCACCTACCGGGACCGCTCCTCCGCGCGCGAGGTGGGCAAGGCCCTGGGCTACTCGTTAGAGCAGGTGGACCGCCTCTCCAAGCACCTGGGAAGCTGGAATTTCGGCGAGATCAAGGAGCCGATCGCGGAGCTCTCGAAAGAAGTCGCCGCCGCGGGGCTCGATCCCGACGACGCGCGCACGCCCCATTTCCTGCGACTGTTTCTGAAGATCCAGAACCTGCCGCGGCATCTGGGCCAGCACTCCGGCGGCATGGTCGTGGCGAAAGGGAGGCTGGACGAGGTCGTGCCGCTCGAGCCGGCCTCCATGCCGGGCCGCGTCGTCGTGCAATGGGACAAGGACGACTGCGCGGACATGGGGATCGTCAAGGTGGACCTCCTGGGCCTGGGGATGCTCGCGGCAATGGAGGAAGCGATCCCCATGATCCGCGCGCACGAGAAGGTGGACGTCGATCTCGCGCATCTGCCGGCCGACGATCCGGCGGTCTACAGGATGTTGAACGAGGCCGACACCGTCGGCTGCTTTCAGGTGGAGAGCCGCGCTCAGATGGCCTCTCTTCCGCGCAACGCCCCCAAGAAGTTCTACGACATCGTGGTGCAGGTGGCGATCATCCGGCCGGGTCCGATCGTGGGAGGAATGGTGCGCCCCTTCTTCGACCGCCGGCAGGGGCGGGCGCCGGTCGAGTATCCGCACCCCTGCCTCGAGCCGATCTTGAAGCGCACCCTGGGCGTCCCGCTCTTCCAGGAACAGCTCCTGCGCATCGCCATGGTGGCGGGAGGATTCACCGGCGGTGAGGCGGAGGAGCTGCGCCGGGCCATGGGCTTCAAACGGTCCATGGAGAGGATGGGCGCGATCGAGGGACGGCTGCGCGCGGGAATGACCGCCCGGGGCATCGGTGCCGAGGCCCAGGAGCAGATCGTCAAGTCGATCACCTCCTTCGCTCTCTACGGATTTCCCGAGTCCCATGCGGCGTCGTTCGCGCTCATCGCCTACGCCAGCTGTTACCTGAAGGCCCGGCACCCGGCGGCCTTCTTCGCCGCGCTCCTGAACTGCTGGCCGATGGGCTTCTACCATCCGGCCACCCTCATCAAGGACGCGCAGAGGCACGGCACGCCGTTCCACCCGATCGACGTCGCGCGCTCCGGGTGGAAGTGCCGCTGGGAGGCCAGGGGCGTGCGCCTGGGGCTGCGCTTCGTCCAGGGTCTTTCCGAGGCGGCGGGCCGGCGGATCGAAGAGGAACAGGGCCGCGCTCCGTTTTGCGACGCCGGCGATCTGGCGCGGCGGTGCGCGTTGAAGCCGCACGAGCTGACGTTGTTGGCGCAGGCCGGCGCCCTGGCGTCCTTCGGCAACACGCGCCGCTCGGCGCTGTGGCAGGTGGCCAAGGTGGGGCGGCCGGCGGGGCCGCTCTTAGCGGAGCTCCCGGTGGACGACCCCTCGCCGCTGCCGGAGATGACTCCGGAGGAGGAGACCGCGGCGGATTACGCCGCCACGCACATGACCACCGGCCCCCATTGGATGGAGCACTGGCGGGAGCGGTTGAACGCGCGCGGAATTTTTTCGGCCGCGGACCTGACGCGGCTCCCTGACGGAAAGCGCGTCACGACCGCCGGCACGGTCGTCGTGCGCCAGCGTCCCGGGACGGCCAAGGGTTTCGTATTCCTGACGCTCGAAGACGAGACCGGCCTGTGCCAGGCCATCGTGCGCCCGGATCTCTTCCGCGAAAACCGCCAGATCATCGTCGGATCGGGATCGCTGATCGTGGAGGGAACTCTCCAGAAACAGGACGGAACCCTCTCGGTCAAGGGAGAGCGATTCTGGGCGCTCTCCAACTTAGAGCCGATCCCCAGCCATGACTTCCGGTGAAGAATTGAAATCATTCAAGAATTGAATCATTGATTCATTGACTCAACGCCGAATTGGGTCTCGACGAGTCCCAATCAAACAATGAATCAATGATCCGATGAATCAATCTCAATCGGGCGGCCGGGCCTGCGAGCCGCGCTACTTCCGAGAAGCCTGCACCTGTTGCTTCAACAGGTCCCGGATCTCCTTCAAGAGCTGCTCCTGCGGCGTGGGAGGCGGAGCAGCCGCCAACTTGGCCGCGAACCGGCCGAAGGGAAGAACGATCAAGAAGTAGATGCCCGCGGCCTTGATCAGGAAGGCGACGACGGCATTGATGAAGTTGCCGATTCCGACCGATCCGATCTTGATTGCGGAAAAGTCCGGCTGCCCGCCCACCATCCCGATGATCGGCGTGATGATGTCCTTGACCAGCGAGTCGACGATCCCGGAAAACGCCACTCCGATGACGACGCCGACGGCGAGGTCGACGACGTTGCCGCGTGCGATGAAATCCCGAAATCCCTTGAGCATGGATTCCCCCTCACTGCCTTTTCCTGTCGCTCGGCACGGGAAAAGAAATGCCGGCGATCTCTCCCCGGAGGCTTCGCCGACGCCGATCCGCTACTTCGACTTCTTGCTCGTCGACTTGCTCGCCTTCTCCGCCTTGACCTCGACGGACGTCGCCGTCATGCGATACTCGATCGTGACCTTCGAGCCGACCTTGAGATCGCCGGTCACTTTGGTCGAGGCGTCCCGCGCGATCTCCCAACGGTCCTTCCCCTTCTGCACCGCGATCATCGTGTCGGACACTTCAAGAACCGGGCCAGTGACCTGATAGGTCTTGGCGGCCGCCAGAGCGACGGCGGTCGAAAACAGGACAGCCAGGACGACGCTTGCGAGAACAACCGCGGCCTTCTTCATGGCGCTCCTCCTGTTTGAAAAACTGTTCGTTCGTAACGAATGCGGCTCAATTCTTTTTTTGGTATTCCTTGGAAGCTCGATAGCCCGCCGCGATGGCGTCCGACTCGGTCATGTACTTGCCTTCCTTGGTCTTGCCGTACCAGGGATCTCCTTCGTAGTGGTAGACCTTCGTCGCGGTATTGACCCAGACCATGCCGCGAGCGGGAGGCGCCTGTGGCGCGCCCATCGTGCCCGAGGCGCCGCCGCCAGTGGATTCCCGGGAGGCGGATGAGGACCTTGGAGCCGCCGACTCCGACGCATGAGAAGAAGACACGGCGGATGACCCGCCGCCAGCCCCGGATCTCGAGCCGGCGCCTGCGCCGACGGTCACGAGTCCCGAAAGCTTGGCAACCGTGCTCTTGCTGACTCCCGCTCGTCCCAGGTCCTCCACGGAGGCGTAGGGCCGGCCGGCGATGATCTTCTTCGCCGTGGCCGGGCCGACGCCGGGAAGATCTTCCAGCTCCTTTTCAGAGGCGGAATTCAGGTCCACCAGCGCGCCCGCCGCGCCCGCCCCCGACTTGGCCGCGGGCTCCGACTTGGACGTTTTGGATGTCGACCGGCTGCCTTCGCTCGACGCCCGAGAGGACTTCGGAGCCGGCGCCGCCGACACCGTGGCGTGATCGGCCAGTTTGGCGATCGTCTTTTCGGACAGACCCGCGCGTGAGAGATCGGAGACCGAGGCATAGGGGCGGCCGGCGATGATCTTCTTGGCCGTGGCCGCGCCGACGCCCGGCAGCTCCTCGAGCTCTTTTTCGCTCGCCGTGTTGAGATCCACCTTGGCCGTGGCGGCGGGGGCCGGGGTCTTGGCCTTCGCGGCAGCGGACACTGGAGGGCCGCACACCGCGAACAGGAAGAGGACGAGAAAGAAGCAAAGAGACCGTCTCGAGGCGGTTGTCATCGGAACCTCCCGGCGCGACGGGCTCGCGCCTGCCCAATGGAGGCGAGACTATACCGGGATGGGCTCGGGAACCACCCGGACCAGCGTGCTGCCGCCGAAGCCTAGAGCCGGAAGAACGTCACCGCGAAGAGGACCGACGCGGCTGCCCCGAGCAGCAGCGATCCCACCCAGACCAGGCGGCTGCGGGTCAGAGCGGCGACCGCGCCGAGAGCGATCGAGACCTGGAAGAGGGCCACGGCGTTGGCGAAGCCGTGGTGGCCGTGGAGAAGGTGGTCGGCCTCGGCCGACTTTGCGTCACGCTCTCTTTCCAGCTCGTTCGCCTTTTTCTGGATCTCGGCCTGCTCCTCGGCGTAGCGCTTGACCTTTTCTCCGTACTCGGCCGGCGGCTCCTTGGCGATGGCCAACCACGACGTGCGCGCGGCCTCCGCGGTCGCCGCCTTG
>DATFTF010000179.1:0-5391 GCA_035262245.1 Thermoanaerobaculia bacterium | reverse complement strand
GGCCCTGGCCCTGGTGGAGGCGTTGTCGCGCCTGGTCCCCGGCGTGGTGGGCTCGTCGCAGTCCGTCGAGCGCGAGTCGTTCATGGAGGAGAGGCTCGACTATCCTCATTACACGCGGCCGCGCGAGTTCCGAGGCCTCCCCGTGCCCGACACCCTCCTGTCCGGAGACCACGGCCGGATCGAGCGGTGGCGCCGGGCCCGGGCGCTGGAGAGAACAAAGGTGCGCAGGCCCGACCTGTTGCTTCGACGCCCCGCCGAGCCGGGAGAGGGAGAGGAATAACAATATATAATTTGTGATTTGCGATTGTCGATTTGTGATTTGGGCGGCCAAGTCTTTTCCGCCGCAATCACAGATCACAAATCTCACATCGCAAATGGGTCCTCCGCCTCGGGGTTGCTGGACCGATCGGGATCGGCTATAGTTACCCGCTTTCTTAAACGAGTCCGACATGACCGACACACTTCTGCAAGTCGAGAAACAAGCCTTGAAGGCCGACGTCCCGCAATTCTCCCCCGGCGACTCCGTGCGGGTTCACGTGAAAGTCCGGGAAGGCGAGAAGGAGCGCATCCAGGTCTTCGCCGGCGTGGTGATCGCACGCCGGGGCGGCGGCGCCCGCGAGACCTTCACCGTTCGCAAGATCTCCAGCGGGATCGGCGTCGAAAGGGTCTTCCCCCTGCACTCCCCGGTGATCGACACGATCGAAGTCGAGCGGAAGGGTTCGGTGCGCCGCGCCAAGCTCTACTACCTGCGCGGCCGCAAGGGGAAGGCGGCGCGCATCGGCGAGAGACGCAGCGAGGAGAAGCGCTCCGAAGAGCCCCCGGCCGAGTAGCTTTCCCCCGCCGTGCCCTGCGACCCGCTCTCCGCGCTCTTTGCGGAGCTGGGCCGCCTGGCGCTGCTCGACCGTCTGGAGCGCGAGCTGCGGGGCCGCGGATACGTCGCCGTCGCCGGTGTGGACGAGGCGGGGCGCGGATCGCTGGCCGGTCCGGTGGTCGCCGCGGCGGTGATCCTGCCGCCGGGCTGCATCCTTCCCGGCCTCGACGACTCCAAGCGGCTGGACGCGGAAGCCCGCCAGAGGCTGGATCATTTCGTTCGCCGAGTCGCCATCTCGTTCTCCGTGGGTCTCGTCGCATCGCGCGAGATCGACCTGCGCGACATCCTGCGCGCCAGCCTGCAGGCCATGCGGATCGCGGTCGAGGGACTGTCTCCGCAGCCCGACGCGCTCCTGGTCGACGCCGTCTCGATACCTGGCGTGCGCCGGCCACAGCTGCCGGTCATCCACGGAGACGCCTTGTGCTCCTCCATCGCCGCCGCCTCGATCGTCGCGAAGGTGCACCGCGACCGCTGGATGGACGATCTGGCGCGCCGTTATCCGGCTTACGGCTTCGACCAGCACCGCGGCTACGGAACCACCGACCACTGGGAGGCTCTGCGCCTCTACGGACCCTGTCCGGAGCACCGCTTGACCTACCACGGCGTGGTCGATGGCGTGCGGCCGCCGGAATCCTTAGCCGCAGCGGGTCCGCGTGGGCGCAAGACGGCCAAACCGAGAGCGGGCAAGGGGAAACCGCGCCCTTCGTAGCGTAGAATTTCACCAGATGGCAGCAACGCGGGATCAACTGTTGCAGTCGGCCGAGAGAGCCGCCGGCCGGGGGAAGCTCGACCAGGCGCTCAAGGACTACCTCCGCGTCCTGGACGACAACCCCAAGGACATCGCCACCTTGAACAAGGTCGGCGATCTCTATGTCCGGATGAACCGGGCCGTGGACTCGATCGTCTACTTCAGCCGTATCGCGGACCATTACAGCCGCGACGGCTTCTTCCTGAAGGCCATCGCCATCTACAAGAAGATCAACAAGATCGACCCGGCGCGCCTCGAGGTCTATGACCGGCTGGCCGACCTGTACCACAAGCAGGGGCTGACCCAGGACGCCCGCAGCCAGTACCAGGTCCTGGCCGATCACTATCAGAAGAACAACAAGCCGGACGAGGCGATCGCGGCTTACAAGAAGATGGCCACGGTCGACCCCAACGATTTGAAGATCCAGGTCAAGCTCGCGGATCTCTACCGGGCCAACCACCAGATCGAGCAGGCCGTGATGCAGTACGGTCTGATCGGCTCGATGCTGCTGCGCCGCGGCGCCCACGACGAGGCCGCCGCAGTGTTCCAGAAGGCGCTGGAGCTCTCGCCCAACGACACGAACATCCAGAGGAATCTGGTGCGGTCGCTGATCGCGCAGAAAAATCCGTCGGCCGCCATCGCCATCCTGCGCGCCGTTCCCCGAACCGCCGACAGCCTTTCACTTCTGGCCGAAGCGCAGCTCGAGCTCGGCCAGAGAAACGACGCCGCGCGGAGCGTGGAGCAGGGAATCGCGCTCGACGCGCGCCATGAGGAGTGCCGCGTTCTGCTCGCGCGCATCCGAGCCGCGGAGGGGAGCTTCGACGCCGCGCTCGCCGCGGTGCTCCCGGTGGTGGACTCGGCGGCGGCCGGGGGAGACTTCGCCCGGGGCGCCGCGTTTCTGGCCCCCATCCTCCACGCGGAGCCCGCGCACCGGCCGACGCTCAACCGGCTGGCCGAGGTCCACGAGATGGAGGGCAACGCCGCGGAGGCTGCGCGTGTCCGGCTGACCCTGGCCCACGAAGACGAGCGGTACGGAGAAGCGGAGGCGGCCGCGGACAACTATCGCCGGGTCCTGGCGCTGGTGCCGGGTCAGCCGGAGGCCGCGGCCCGTTTGTCCGAGCTTGCGCCGGCGGGTGTGGTTCCTCCGCCGCCGCCCCCGCCGCCCAGCTTCGAGGTCAACGATCTGGTGGTCGAGCTCGAAGAGCCGGCGGAGCTGCCGGACCCGGTGATGGCGCCGATCGAGCCCATCGAGCCGATGGAGGAGAAACGCGTCGCTCCGGAGGCGCCTCCGGCTCCCCGCTCGGCCGAAGAGCAGGAGATCGAGACCCTGGTTGTCGAGGCGGAGGTCTTCGCCAAGTATGGCCTGACGGACAAGGCGATCGAGCGTCTGCGCGTGCTGACCCGCCGCCGCCCCGACCTGCACCGGGCGCGCGAGCGTCTGGTCGAGCTCCTGGCCGAGTCGCAGAATCAGGCCCTGCAGCAGGAGGCCGAGTCGCTGGCGCGGGCCTATCGGGAAAAGGGAGAGACGGCCAGGGCGGACGACATTCTGGCGCGCTTCGGAGGCCCGGCCGAGGCGCTCGGCTCCCCTCCCGCAGCGCTCCCGCCGCCGGCCGCCTCGTTCGAGCCCCCGGAGACCTCCCCGGAGGTGCAGTTCGACGAATTCGAGATCGAGCCGATGGCCCCCGCGCCGCCGGAGGAGGTCCCCGAGCCAATCGGCAACGAGACGATCCGGTTCTCGGAACACGAAGTGCTCGGCGCCGAGCCGTCTCCTCCTCCTACGCCTTCCTCCGCCCGCCCGACGCCGATCCAGGCAATGGCTCCGGTGGAATCGGACTTCGTGTCCTACGAGGAGCTGGGATCTCTGCTCGAAGAGGAGATGCACAAGGCCGGCGAGGCCCCGGCCAAGCAGCCGCCTCCTCCGGCCACGCCGCCGGCGGGGGACGACCAGAACCTGTTCGCCGACGAGCAGCAGTTCTTCAATCTGGCCGAGGAGCTCGAGCGCGAGCTGGCCGACGAAGCGACACCGCCCATGCAGGCGCCGGACATGGGGGGGCCGGAGGGGGAAGCCTCGCTGGAGGACATCTTCCGGGAGTTCAAGCGAGGCGTGGAGCAGCAGCTCTCCGCCGAGGACTACGAGACGCACTTCAACCTCGGCATCGCCTACAAGGAAATGGGTCTGACCGACGAGGCCATCGGGGAATTTCAGCTCGCCAGCAAGGATCCCGGACGTGCCGTGGAATGCTGCAGCATGCTCGGTCTCTGCTTTCTGGAGAAAGGGATGCCTCCGCTCGCCATCAAGTGGTACCAGCGCGGTCTGGACACCCCGGGGATCAAGGAGGCGGAGACCGTCGGAATGCTCTACGACCTCGCCTGCGTCTACCAGTCGACCGGCGAGACGGAGCTCGCCTACAAGAGCTTCCTCGAGGTGTACGGATTGAACAGCAACTACCGCGACGTCGTGCATCGGGTTCGGGAACTGGAGGCGGCGGCAAAGGGGAATTGAGAATTGTGAATTGTGAATTGTGAATTTCCGAACTCGCAACGCCCAATTCACAATTCGCAATTGACAATTCACAATTGACCCCGATGTCTTCTCTCCTCTCCGTCCGCAGCTTGAAGGTCGAGCTCCCGATCGGAGGAAATCTCTTCCCCGCGGTCGACGGGATCGATTTCGATCTGGAGTCGGGCGAGGCGCTCGGCATGGTCGGGGAGAGCGGCAGCGGAAAGACGCTGGCGGCCAGGGCCCTGCTGGACCTGCTGCCGGAGGGCGCTCGCCTGTCGGGCGACATCCGCTACCGGGGGCGCAAGCTGGCCGGTTTGCCGGAGAGGGAGTGGCGGAAGATCCGCGGCCGCGAGATCGCCATGGTCTTCCAGGAGCCGGCCTCCGCTCTCGATCCGGTGCAGACGATCGGGTCGCAGATCGTGGAAGCAATCCGGGCGCACGGCGGCGTGGACCACAGCGCCGCCCTGGCGCAGGCCCGGCGCCTTCTGGAGGAGGTTTCCTTCGGCGATCCGGACCGCGGGCTGTCGGAGTTTCCGCACCGCCTTTCGGGAGGCCTTCGCCAGAGAGCCTGCCTGGCGATCGCGCTGGCCGCCCGTCCCTCGGTCCTGATCGCCGACGAACCGACCACCGCGCTCGACGCGACTTTGGCGGCCGACGCGCTCGATCTGCTCGACCGGCTGCGGCGCGATCGGGGACTGGCCGTTCTGCTGATCACGCACGATCTCGCCGCAGTGGCTCACCGCACCGACCGCTGTCTGGTCGTCTATGCCGGGCGGGTGGTCGAGGAGAGCGGGACTGGCGATCTTTTTCAACGCCCACTCCACCCTTACACCCGAGGTCTCCTCGCCAGCGCCGGAGCTCTGGGAGGAGAGCTGCGGCCGATCGCCGGCGCGATCCCTGACCTCGCGTTTCGCCCCCGAGGCCGGTGCGCCTTCGCGCCGCGTTGTCCCGAGCGTTTCGATCCGTGTGAGCGCGGCGAGCCCGGGCTCATCGGCGACGGAGGGGCGCGGGCGCGCTGCTTCCTGCTGGAATCTGCGGAGCCCGGATCCCCGACAGCGCAGATTCGCGGGTCGGGACGGTGACGG
Source organism: Thermoanaerobaculia bacterium (assembly GCA_035262245.1). GTDB lineage: Bacteria > Acidobacteriota > Thermoanaerobaculia > UBA5066 > Gp7-AA6 > DATFTF01. Next base: position 184 of record DATFTF010000179.1, on the reverse strand, counting down.
AGCCCGAACTGCTCCGCGTCGACGAGCTTCGCAAGTCCTACCGTCTCCGCCGGCCGCGCGCGGCTCTCAACGGACGCCTCGCCGCCGTAAACGGCGTCTCCTTTTCCATCGGGCAGAGGGAAACGCTGGGGCTGGTCGGGGAGTCCGGCAGCGGAAAGACGACGACCGGGCGCCTGATCCTGCG
>DATFTF010000178.1:0-4528 GCA_035262245.1 Thermoanaerobaculia bacterium | reverse complement strand
GCTCGGCTTTGCGGCGCGGCCGATCGACGGGAAATGGGTGGTGACGGCGAGCGAGATTGGCGGGCTCAAGCCGGGCGACGTACTGGCCAAGATCGACGGGAAGCCTCTCGAGGAATTCGCCGGCTCCCAGGAGAAGTACGTCTCGGCATCCGACGAGCGCTGGCGCCACCGCGCGCTGTTCGAGAACCCCTACCTTTTTCCGCCGGCGTTCGCCCTCGAGCTCGCCGACGGACGGAAGGTCTCCGTGATACGCCGGGGAGCCTTTCGATGGCCGGGAGAGGAGGAGAAGGAAACGACTTTTCGGGAGGAAGGGGACCTCCTGCTCCTACGGGTCCCCTCCTTTGCCCGGCCGCACTTCGAGGCGAAGGCGGTCGCTGCCGTGCGCGGGCACTCCTCGGCCAAGGCCGTGATCGTCGACGTCCGAGGCAACCATGGCGGAAGCACTCCGGAGAAGCTGGTTGCCGCGCTCATGGACCGGCCGTACCGCTGGTACGCGGAGTCAACGCCCGTCGCGATCGGACTGTTTCAATCCCTGGGGATCGTCGGGCGCCGCGCCGAGCTCGCCTGGTCCCCCGACGTCGAGAAACCCGCGTCCGATGCTTACCGTGGAATGGTTCTTCTGCTGGTCGACGGCGGCTGCTTTTCCGCCTGCGAGGACTTTGCCGTCCCGTTCAAGGACAACCATCGGGCTCTTCTGCTGGGAGAGCGCACCGCGGGAAGCTCCGGTCAGCCAGCGAGCCTGGATCTGGGAGACGGAATGGGGATCAGTCTCTCGGCCAAGCGAGAGTTCCTGCCGGACGGCTCGGAATTCGAGGGAAGGGGCATCGCTCCGGACATCGAGATTCCCCTCCGCGCGGCCGACCTGGGCTCGGGAGTGGACCAGGTCCTCGAGGAGGCGCGGCGCCGCTCGCGGGAGGCCTCCCTCCGGTAGCTCTCGACGGCTCGTCAAGCCGTCTTGCGGCGCCGCCACCAGCGCCGCGCCTCCTCGGCATTCCACGGCGCGACGTCGTCGCAGGCGGCGAGGCGCTCCCGCAGCGCGTCCGCGCTCTCCGGCCGGCGGTTGGGATCCTTCTCCAGGCACGCGAGCACGAGCGTTTCGAGCTTGGCGGGAAGCGGCCGGCCGAGCCGTGAGGAGGGAGGCTCCGGCGTCTTCTGGAGGTGGCTCTGGATGATCTCGATCGGGCGGCCGTCGAAGACCGCGCTTCCGGTCAGGAGGAAGTAGGCGACCGCTCCGAGCGCGTAGAGATCGCTCCTCGGATCGGGGGAGCCGCCGTTGATCGTCTCCGGCGCCAGGTACTGCAGCGTGCCCGGGAAGACGTCCTCGCGCGTCAGGCGGGCTCCGGCGTCGTCGATATCCTTGACCAAACCGAAATCGACGATTTTGGCGAAGTCGCAGACGCCGCCCCACTCCGACAACAGGATGTTGCCCGGTTTGATGTCCCGGTGGATGAGGCCGATCCCGTGGGCCTCGGACAGAGCCTCGCACACCTGATCCAGGATCCGGACGACGCGCCCCGGCGGAAGGGACCCGGCCTCGCGCACCAGCCGCTCGAGGTCCATCCCGTCGAGATACTCCATGACGTAGTAGAAGGCGCCCTCCGGGGTGCGACCGAAGTCGTAGACCGACACGGTGTGCGGGTTGGTGAGGCGCGCGGTCTGCTGCGCTTCGCGCTCGAAGCGCTTGAGCGTCACTTCTCCCGCCGACTGCGCGGGGAGGAGCTTGATCGCCGTGGGGCGGCGCAGCATCTCATGTTCGGCGCGGTAGACGACTCCCATCCCGCCCTGCCCGATCTTCTCTAGGAGACGGTACTGCCCCAGGCGCCGGGCGCGCGCCACCGAGCGCCGCAGGTGGAACGTGACGGAGGACAGGAGCGTGGCCATCACCACAGTGAATGCGGCCCACAGCACGGCCTGAGTCACGGCCGCCCCCGCCGGCAGTTCGGGCACGACGTTCCCGGCGAAGAGCCGGTACGCCACGACGGGTGTCGGAAGCACGGAGGCCGTGGATATCCAGGCCGTGCGGCGCGGCTCGCTCGGCACCAGGGCAGCGCGTCCCACCAAGACGGCGTTCAAGATCAGGAGCAACAGTTGCTCCGGTCTCCAGGAGAGCGGCATGGAGAGACTCATGGCCGCGTAGGCGAGCGCGGCGGCGATCGTCAGGGCCGCGTCGAAGCGGCGCAGCGCGGTGTTGGAGCGGGAAGGCCCGCGAGCCACTATCCAGAGCACGAAGAGGAGGGCCGTGGCCAGGAGATGAAAGAGGGGAAAACCCTCCAAGACTCTGAGGCGGTCGGCGGGAAGCCGGGCGGCGGCGAGCAGGACGACGCGCATGAGGAGAAACACGGAAGACGCGATCCAGGCGATGAGCGCGAAGAGGCTGAGACGCTCCGCCAGGAAGGCGCGTTCTGCGGAGGGGCCGCTCGGCGCGAGCGCCGCGGTCGGCTCGTCGGTCTCGTGCAGCCGCAAGGGCTCGACGCGGCCGTGAGCTGCGTCGTCCGGCGGCGAAGCCTGCTCGCCCTCGCGACCGCCCCGGACTTCCTCGGCCACTCTCCTCCTCCGCGCCCGTAGAAGGCGGCGCTCTTCAACGACTCTATCTCCCCGTGTCGCGGGCGCCCCGGTTCGGCCGAAGCTCGGGCCTGCCGCCCGGCCGCACGGGGACGATCCGGGAATTCCGTCAAATTCCGGACTGTTTACAGGCAAACTCCACTAAAAGGATCGTGATCCGACCATGACCAATGCCCTGGTATTTATCGAAGCCTGCTCGGTTTGCGGCCTCGTCCAGCGCGTGTATCTGGCGCGTGGCGGCCGACGCAAGACGCCGCTCGCCTGCCCTTCCTGCCAGGCCCAGGCCGGCCGGCCGGACAGGGTCCGCGGCTCGCGCGAGGAATCGACGAGCTCCCGCCGGGCCGCCGTGCCGGCGAAGTCTTCCGGCTCCCGGCGTTCCTAACTCTCCCGCGTCCCTCCCGTCGGACGCGGCGCGTCACTGAAGCTCGACCCGTCCCTTCGGAGACGCGATCTCCGCAATCAGGGCGGGGCCCGGGCCGGCCGCGACCGGCAGATCGAGACCGAGCTTCGTCAAGAGGTCCCGCACGCTCGCCGCGTCGGGGTGCTCGGCTCGAAAGGCGATCAGGCGCGCGCCGCGCGCGGCGTGCCCGGCGGGATGAGGCGTCGCTCCCCAGTCGATGAAGAAAGGGACGAGGCCGCCGCCGAGGACGGTCGCGGGGCTGGTGTAGCGCCACGACAGCAGAGACCCGTCGGAGCTCTGGCGGCTCCCGGCTTTCACCTGCCCCAACGGAATCCCCTGCTTGAGCGAATCTGCGACGCGCTTCTCCAGATCCCCGTCCCTCGCCGCCCAGGTGGCCAGGCGCGGCGACGTCAGCGCATCGATGCCGAAGAGGCGCGGCTGCGCGGGCTCGGGCTGTTCCGGATCGGGGCCGATGATCTCGAGGTAGCTCGAGGGACCCAGGGACAGGAGGGCGTTTCGAGTGCCCGCTCCCGGATGCCGGCCGCCGAGAGTGGCGGCAACGCCGAGGAGGCTCTCGATCCGCTCGATCGCCGCCGGAAGGTCGCGGCACGCGTAGACCAAGTGATCGACGCTCCAAAGGAGCCCGGTTTCTCCGCTCACGCCGTCATCTCCGGCGGCGATGGAGAGCCAACAATATATGTATTGTTAGACGGCCACCGCACCGCGAGGACCGCATCCCTTCAGGGCTTCTCGCTCTGCAGCCGCTCGGCATAATCCAGGAACCACTTGCGCGGATAGGAGTCCGGATACAGGCGCACGGCGGCCGCGACTTCGCCGATCTCCGGACGCGTGTCGCAGCCGCTCTTGACGAGCCAGGGCACGGACCGCATCGCCTCGTTGACGCGCCTCTCCGCCGCATCGAAGGTGGGCGCCGTGGCGCTCGGCCGCAGAGTCTCCGCCTCTCGGCGCAAGCAGAGGCGGGCGCCGGCGCAGAGTCGAGGCGTCGCGGCGAGCTCGAGACGGTCGAGCGCCTCGAAGACGCGCAGGTCTCCCTTTTCCAGCAGCTCCTCGGCCTCCGCCTGCCGGTTGGGAAGCTTGCTCATGCGCCCGATCGCCGCCGCCGGCACATCGCTCTCGCGCTCGGAGGTCACCTGGGTGTAGGCCAGGTAGTCGCTCATCGGGGCGTCGGCGGGCAGAGCATCCATCTCCGCGATGCGGCGCGCGTCCTCCCGGCGTCCCTCCTCGAACCGCTGGTAAACCTCCAGCTCACGGCGGCGCGATTCCCGGCGGGCGGGAACGGCCATGATCCAGACTGCGGACGAGAGGACGACCAGGACCGCCGCCGCCGCGAGCCGCCCGTTCCTCGGAGAGATCGCCGCTTGCAACGCGGGGAAGAAGGCCCAGAGGCAAGCGAGCAGAACTGTCAGAGGCAAGAGCCCAACCAGGACGCGCAGCGGAATCTCGAAGCGGTCGCCGCGCTGGAGGTCGTCCAGGACGCCGAGCGCCGCGAAGGCGGAGGCGGCCGCAGCGAAGAAGAGGACCGCCGCCGCGAGGCTCCCGGCGCCG
>DATFTF010000177.1:0-3415 GCA_035262245.1 Thermoanaerobaculia bacterium | reverse complement strand
CCGGGCTTCGGCCGACGCCTTCGTGGATACGCTCCGCGCCGCGGGCCTGGAGGCCCTCGTCGTCGCGGGCAGCCTGGCTGCGCCGGCGCCTGGCAACGCGCCGCTGATCGCGGTCACGGGCGAGGACGGCTCGAGCCGCCGGCTAGCCTCGCCGATCGACCTTTTTCCGGCCGACGCGGACGCTCCAGTAACTCTCGACGGTAAGCCCTACCGGGGCAGCCTCCGGGTTCAGGTCAATTCCCGCGGACTGTTGAACGTCGTCAACCGTGTGGACCTGGAGGAGTACCTGTACGGCGTCGTGCCGGCTGAGATGGGACCCAAGCGTTTCGACGAGCTCGAAGCGCTCAAGGCCCAGGCCGTCGCGGCGCGCACGTATGCCCTGGCCCACAGGGGTGAATTCGAAGCGGAGGGCTACGACATTTGCGCCACCCCGAAATGCCAGGTCTACTCGGGGCTTTCAGCGGAGGATCCTCTCTCGACCGCCGCGGTGGACGCCACGCGCGGCCTGGTCCTGGCAAGCGGAGGCAAGCTCGCCGACGCTCTCTTCGTTTCCACCTGCGGAGGACAGACCGAGAACGTGGAGAACGTCTTCGGGCAGTCCCCGCAGCCCTACCTGATCTCCGTTGCCTGCGGCGAGCTCGCCACGACCTCCGTGCCGGGCGCAGCGCTGGAGAAAGGGAAGGGCGCCGCCTCCGGCCGAAGTGGTCTTCAATGGCGCGGGTACGTGCTGCGGCGCCACGCCCCGCGGCGCAGGGCCATTCGCGCCGCCGAGCTGGGCCTGGCCCTTGAGTGGGCCGGCATCTCTTCGGCCGCGACCCCTCCGGCGAAGCTCCTTCCCTCCGAGGTCTACCCCTCGCTCATCGCGGCCTTCGATCTCGAGGAGGCGCAGCGCGCCCATTTCGGGGATCGGTTGCGGCGCTACTACGAAGAGGCCCCGGCGGCGTCGGGCTCGCTCGCCGGCGCCGCTGCCGAAGCCTACGACTTCCTGGTGCGCTTTCGCCTGGGCGCGGGCGAGCCCTTTCCGGCGCCCGATGAGACGTTGGACGAGGAACAGTATGCCGGCCTCCTCCTCTCGGCAGCGCTGCGCCTCTCGGGAGTTGTCGAGGCCTCCGGCAAATTCCTGCGCCGCGACGGCGCGAACCTCTGGATCAAGACGCCGGAGGGGCGCATCGGACTTCCGGTCGATCCCGAGCTGCCGCTGGCCCGGCGCGCGGGCGACCGATTCTTTCCCGCCGCAGCCCTGACTCTGCGCGCCGGAGATCGCCTGCGCTGGTGGAAAAGGGGAGGGCGCGTCCTCGGTCTGTGGGTCGAAATGGACCAGGCCGGTCCCACCTTCGAGCGCGAGTCGGCCTGGACGGAGTGGGTCCGCCGCGTCTCCGGCCGTGAGCTGGCGCGCCGCATGGCCCAGCGCGTCGCCGGCACGGAGGTCCGCGATCTGGTGATCACCCGCCGCAGCCCGGCCGGCAGAGTGATTGAGATGGACGTCGTCACCGACGCGGCTCGGCTGACCCTGAGGCGCTTCGAGGTGCGCCAGGCTCTGGAGCTGCCGGAGCTCCTCTTCACGCTGGAAAAGGTGCGCGGTCCCCAGGGAGAGCGGGAGTACCTCTTCCTGGGTCGAGGATGGGGCCACGGAGTCGGGCTTTGCCAGAACGGCGCCTACGGAATGGCCCTGGCCGGCGCGACGTACGACGACATCCTCCGCCACTACTATATCGGAATTGATATAGTTCCCGCAAACACGATTCAAAATTCAAAATTCAAAATTCAAAATTGAGCTGTGGGCTTTCCAATCTTGAATCTTGAATCTTGAATCTTGAATTCGACGGGCCGGACGGTATCTCGCGTCGCGGTAGAATCGGCGGGTGAGCTCAGCAGTCTCTTCCGAGCGCGAGGCCATCCTCGAAACCCTTCGCCAGTTCTGCCAGACGGAGATCCGGCCGCACGTGCTCGAGTGGGACGAGCGCCAGCACTTTCCGCGCGAGGCGTTTCGCAAGCTGGGTGAGCTCGGCTTTCTGGGCACGATCTTCCCCGAGGAGTACGGCGGCGCCGGCCTTTCGACCCGGGACTACGCAGCCATCGTCGAAGAAATCGCGCGGGTGGACGGATCGGTTGCCCTCGCGCTCGCGGCGCACACTTCGCTCGGCTCCAGCCACATTTTCCAGTTCGGCACCGAGGCCCAGCGCCGCGCGTACATGCCCCGGCTCGCGAGCGGCGAATGGCTGGCCGCGTGGGGGCTGACCGAAGCGGAGGCGGGGTCGGACTCCGGCGGAACGAAAACCACCGCCGTGCGCGAGGGGGACCGGTGGGTTCTGAACGGCTCGAAGAACTTCATCACCAACGCGTCGGTCGCCGGGGTCGCGGTCCTGATGGCTGTGACCGACCGCGCCGCGGGGCGGCACGGCATCTCCTCCTTCATCGTCGAGCTCGACAATCCGGGCATCCGGGTCGGCAAGAAGGAGAACAAGCTCGGCATGCGGGCCTCGGACACCTGCACCCTGGTCATGGAGGACTGCCGCATTCCGCTCTCGCATCTGCTGGGGCGCGAGGGCGACGGATTCATCAACTCCATGAAGATCTTAGACGGCGGGAGGATCTCGATCGCCGCGCTCGCCGTGGGCATCGCACGCGGAGCCTACGAAGCCGCTCTCGCCTACGCGCAGGAGCGCCGCCAGTTCGGCCGGCCGATCTGCGAGTTCGAGGCCATCCAGTTCTATCTGGCCGAGATGGCCACCGACATCGACGCCGCGCGCCTCTTGACCGAGCGCGCCGCGGCGGCCAAGGACGCGGGCGAAGCCGTCCCGCGCCTGTCGGCCCAGGCCAAGCTCTTCGCCTCGGAGATGGCCGTCCGCGCGTGCGATCGAGCCCTGCAAATCCACGGCGGCTACGGTTTCATCAAGGACTTCCCCGTCGAGAAGTACTACCGCGACGTCAAGCTCTGCACGATCGGAGAAGGCACGAGCGAGATCCAGAAGCTGGTCATCGCCAAGGCCCTGCTGGGCGAGTCTAAGGTCTAAGGTCTCAGGTCTAAGGTTCTCGAGCCTCGGAGAAGAATCCTCCTTAGACTTTAGACTTTAGACTTTAGACTCTTCACGTTGATCACTCCCATCGATTCCATCGTTGAAGGCGTCCTCGCCGGACGGCCCCGCGACATCGGCCGAGCCATCACGGCGGTGGAAGCCGAGGGAGGCAACGCCGCCCTCTCCGGTCGTCTCTTCCCGCGCACCGGCCGTGCGCGGGTGATCGGAATCACCGGTCCGCCGGGAGCCGGTAAGTCCTCTTTGGCGCAGCGTCTGGCCCAGGCCTACCGGCGGGCCGGGCGGACGGTCGGCATCGTTGCCGTCGATCCCTCTTCTCCCTATTCCGGCGGAGCGATTCTCGGGGACCGCATCCGCATGGCGGAGATCTACACCGACCC
>DATFTF010000176.1:0-4822 GCA_035262245.1 Thermoanaerobaculia bacterium | reverse complement strand
GGGAGGCGCCCGGCGGCCATCATCTGCTCGACCAGGTGCGCGTCGACGCCGTCGAATCCCAGCACGACGACACGAGGAGGTTTCTGCGGATCGGCGGCGGCGGCGCCGGCGAAGAAGAGGGCGGCGCCCAGAACGAGGATTCTTCGAGCGAGCATGGTGGCCCGCCAGTTTACAGGTTCCGCGCGCGCTCTCCGAAACGCGCTCCCATAGAATCCTCGAGATGTCCAGCCGGACGGAGGACGTGGCCTCTCTGCTCGCGCGAATACCCGATCGGGACGTTCGAGAGCTCTTCTCCACGGAGTTCGTCCTCTGCTGCGAGGCGTTCGACCGGTTCACGACGGAAATGGTTCTGGCCGTGATCGCCGAGCTCGACCTGAGACCGATGCTCGACCGCGGCGCCTCGGCCGGCGAGATCGTCCTGCGAAGAGGGTGGGCGGCTCGCGCCGAGATTCCCCTGTCCTGGTTTCTCCGGAAGCTCGCGAGCGAGGGCATGCTCGACGTGGAGGGCGAGGGTTCCGCGGCGGTCTTCCGCGCCCGCGGCCCGCTGCCCGTCGGGGAGCCCGACCGCTGGGAGGCCCGGGCCCGCGCGCTCGATCCGCGATCCCTGCCGCCTTTCGCCGTCGTCCGGGCCATGGTCGCGCACATCGAGGAGTTCCTGAGAGGCGAGAAGACCGGCGAAGAGATCCTCTTCGCGCCGACGCGCCTCCCCCTCTGGTTCGACTACTTCTCCAACGAAAATCTCCTTTACCAGATCAATAACCGTCTCGGCGCCGAGGCGGTGTTCCGGGCCCTGCCGGCCGGACGGCCGGCGACGATCGTCGAGATCGGAGGGGGATCCGGTTCCGCTGCGGCCGCGGTGGCCGAGAGGCTGGCCCGCGACGGAGCTCTCTCGAGGATCGGGCGTTACGTCTTCACCGAGATCGTTCCGACCTTCCTCCGCCGGGCCGAGCGAAGTCTCAAGGCGCGGTTTCCGGAGCTTCCGATCGAGTTTCTGCGCCTGGACATGGACCGCGATTTTGAGGGCCAGGGTGTCGCCTCGGGCAGCGCCGACGTGGTCTACGCCGTCAACACCCTCCACATCGCCAAGGACCTGGGCACTGCCCTGCGGCGGATTCTGGGAACGCTCAAGCCCGGCGGGGCGGCGGTCTTCTCGGAATGCGTGCGTCCCAGCGCAGGCCAGCCGATCTACGTCGAATTCGTCTTCAATTTCCTGGAGAACTTCACCGGCGTGGTCACCGATACCGCGACGCGTCCCAACCACGGATTCCTGACGCCGCGCAACTGGCGCGACGCTCTCCTGGCCTCGGGCTTCGAGCACTTCGAGATCCTCCCCGACGTCGAAGAGCTCGCCCGGCACTACGACGCGTTCTTCGTGGCCGCCGTGACGGCACGAAGTCCGCATCGCCACACTGCGGCGAAGGCCAGACGGGAGGAGGCTCCGTGAAGAAGGACACCGACGGCTCGGCCGGTCTGAGCCCGGGAATTCGAGTATGGATTGCCTCGCAGTTTACACGGATCGAGGATGTCGTCTACGTGTGCCTGGGGGCCCTGCTGGCGGCCTGCGCCGCCGCCCTGCTGGTCTGCGCGGGGGAGACTTCATCCAAAGCCTCGGGACCGGGATCGGCGACAGCATCGTCAAGATTCTCGACCGTCTCCTCCTCGTGCTGCTGGTGATCGAAATTCTGTTCACCGTAGCCGTTTCGTTCCGCGAGCACACGCTGGTCCCGGAGCCGTTTCTCATCATCGGCCTGATCACGGTCATCCGGCGCGTGCTCCTGGTGACCGCGGAGGTCCCGCACCTGCTGGAGAAGGGAGACACCGCCTTCCGCAACGGGATGATCGAGCTCGGAGTGCTCGCTTTTCTTGTTCTGGCCCTCGTGATCTCCACGGTTCTGCTGCGGCGGCGCGAAGGGGTCAGCCGGACCTGAAGGTTCTATTTCGGGGGAATGGCGAAGAGGCCCTCGTCCATGGCGACGTTGAACTGGACGTCCTCGTAGACCGTCTCGGAGAACGCCGGCCCGGTCTTGCCGTTGGCGTCGGCGGGAAAGCAGACGCGCCGCGTCGCCAGGCGCAATCCGTCAAAGGACCGCGATTCGGAGAGCTCGGTCACCTCGAATCGGCCCGATCCCCGGCTGGAACCGTAGTCCACATGGGTCCCCAGCCAGGCGCCCGTCCGAGCGTCGAAGAAGTACGTCCAGGTGTGCTGTCCGCCGGCGTCTCCGACCCCAGGATCGTACGTGACGCGGACCCGTTCGGCCTGCTGCTCCGGACCAAAGGGACCCTTCCCGAGAGACTCGAGGTGGGTCCCCCGATCCGCGAGCTTGAAGGGCATACCGAAATCGTATTCCGCCCGAAAAGTCCGGTTGCGCGCCTCCAGTCCCGCTGCCGGAGAGAAGTCCTCCGCGGCGTTGGCGACTTTGGACGCAAACCTACTGTTGTTGACCCAGAGAACTCCGGCGGCCTGGTCCGATTCGATCCGCACGCCGAGCTCCGGCTGGAGGCGATAACGGTGCGTTTCCACCCGGGTCGATGCGATCGCTCCGTCCGGTTTGAGCTCTCGCACGCTGACCCGAATCTGGACGTTCTTCTTCGAGGCCCAGGCCTCCCACCCGCCGGCCTGCTCGATCGCCTGCCGCACGATTTTTCCGGCGGCATCGTGAGGCAGGCGCTCGAGGGGGGAGGGGCCTGCCGCCACGGACAGGATCCATACCGGTATCCAGAACGCCGGTCTTTTCACGTTGTTCCTCCTGGAGTCCATTCTCATCCAGGGACGGCTCTGGGACGAAATGGGCGGCGTCTTCGGCACCGCCCCGCCGGTCTCAACCCCCGACCTCCGGCCTTCTCGAAGGGTCATCCCAGAAGGGATAGAAGCAATACCACTGCGCGGGGTTCTCGCGGACGTAACGTTCCAGCAGCGCGACGTACCGGGAGATGTTGGCCGCCAGGGCCGTATCGCGGTCCGGACCTCGCACGATCGAGAGCGGCTCCTCGATGACGGCACGGTAACGGGAACCCGTGGTCTCCAGTATGAACGCCGGAAGCACCGTCGCCTCCGTGGCCATGGCCACGCGGAATGGCCCGCGCGGGAAATAGGCCTCCCTGCCGAAAAAGGGAACGGCGACTCCCGTGTTGTCGAAGTCGCGGTCGCCCTGCATGGCCACGATCCCGTTCTCTTCCAGCGCGCGCATGACCGAGAGCGTCGGCACGAAGCTGTGATCGACCGGGATCTCCGTCACGCCGCGGCTCTGGTGCAGTTTCCGCCGCGCCCGCTCCACTCCGGGAAAGATGTCCGGCACCAGCACGACGTGGATCGGCAGCCGGATCTCCGCGAGCATGAAGCTGCCGACCTCCCAGTTCCCGAGGTGAGCGGTCAGAAGCAGCACGCCTTTGCCGCGGAGCCGCCCTTCGACGATGCGCGAGAAACCATCCACTCCTTCGATCAGGCGCGAAGCCTCGCGGGCCGGACGCGTGGCAAAGTGCAGAAAATCGAACCAGGCGGCGAAATGGCCCCGGAACATGCCGTCGGCGGCGCCTTCGACGGCCGCAGCAGCGGAGGGCTGGCCGAGAATGACGGACAAATTGGCGCGGACGGCCTGGACATATTTCGGCCGAAAACGAAAGTAGAGTTGCCCCAGGGTCCGGGCGACCCATCTCGCGATCCGCCGCGGCGCGTAGCGGGCGACGAAAAGCGCCGCCGGAAACCAGACATAGGAGGTCCCCGATGCCAGCGCGCGCACCAGCCGGTTGCGGCTGGACATCTTCTCTTGCACGGAAAAGAAAGTATCAGCTCTCGCCTCGGCAGGTCGCGGCGGCGAGCCGCGCAAGCCCCGCGGCGGCGAGCCGCGCAACCCGAGCCGCGGCGGCGAGCCGCGCAACCCAGGCCGCGGCGAGCCGCGCGGCCTGAGCGGCCGCAAAGCCGCACGGGATAACATCCTTTCATGCGATTGCGGCGCTGGTCGCGAGTTCTGGCTGCGGCCGCTCTCGTTGCGTCTGCGGCGTTCGCGCTGGCCGCCGGCCTTTCCTTCCGAAGCGCAATGGACGCCAAGATTGGTCGGGCTGCCGTCCTGGAGCAAGAAGCGGTTCGGCCAGCGGCCGCCGCGCGACTGGCCGCCGCGCTTGTGCAGAGGCGGCTGGCGCAGATGCCGGATCCGCAGTCTCAGGCGGTCGCGGCAGCGTTCCAGCGCTCCCCGGCGGCTCAGGCTCTGGTCGAGTATCGGGCCGCCGGCGGCGACGAGTCGATCGCGGCGGAGGCGGAGAAGTCCATTCGATCGGAGAAGCCGCCCGGACCCGACGCCGAAATCGCGCTGATGCGCGCCGTCCGAGGACTGTCGCAGGAAGCGGCGCGCGCGCCCCGGGCTTCCCGGCCCCCTCCACCTGCGGCGGCTTCCCGCGGTTTCGATTGGCTGCTCGCCGCGGAAGGCGCCGCGGCCGTTGCCGTGTTCCTGGCCTACGCCGGCGGCCACCGCGCGAAGGCCCGCTAGACCGAATGCGGGCCCGCCGGGCGTTCCTCGCGGCCTTCCCCTATGCGGTCTTCGCTCTCCTGACCGCCGTCTCCTGGCAGCGCTGGATCGAGCCGTACGTGGACACCGGCCGCGAGCTGATGGTGCCCTGGCGGATGGCGCAAGGCGAGTCCTTGTACCGCGACGTGCGTTTCTTTCACGGGCCTCTGGCGCCCGAGGTCGCGGCCGGCATCGACGCGGTGCTCGGGCGCCACCTGGCAACGCGCACCGTCTTCGCGGCTCTCATCGCGCTCGCGCACCTGGAAGGTCTTCGGCGTCTGGCCGGCCGGTTCCTCTCCGCGGGAAGAAGTTCCCTGGTCACA
>DATFTF010000175.1:0-8785 GCA_035262245.1 Thermoanaerobaculia bacterium | reverse complement strand
AGATCGACCAGCGCCATGGACTCTTCGAAGCGATCACCGGCGTCGTGGAGAAGCTTTGCCTGCCGCCGGTAGGCGGCGTCGGCGTCGGTCATGTGCGCCAGAGACCAGGACGTCGCCCCCAGGGCGCCCAGCCAGCTCGCGCGCAGGTCGGCAGGAGCGTCGGGAAAAAGACGGGACTCCGCGTTCCTCAGGAGAATCATCGCCTGGGCATAGTCGCCACGCGTGTAGGCGATTCGCGATCCGGCAGTCTCCACCGCGGCCGGCCAGTAGGATCCCGCCGCGGCGGCGGCGGCCCGGGCTCTCTCCAGACAGGACTCGGCGTCGTTTGCGCGCTGGCGCCGCAGCAGGACCGAGGAAAGCTTGATGAGCGCGAGAGCCTCGGTCGCCCGGTCGTTCTTCGCCGCGGCCCGGTCGGCGACCTCCCGATAGGCGTCTTCCCGCCCGGGCCCTCGATCCCCGTCGAGATCGGCGAGGACCAGCCCAGCCAGGACATTGCCGGGATTCCGCTGCAGGATGGCGCGCAGTTGGGCCGCGGCCTCTTCGAAGGACCCGTCGAAGTGCGCGGCGGAGCGAAAGCAGGCGTAGGACTCGAGAGATTCGGGATTCTGGCGGACGCCATCGCGGCAAGTCGCGAGCGAGGGCGCCGGACCCGCGTCCGCGCAACGCGCCAGAGCGAGCGCAAGAAGCGCCAGCGCCGCCGTCCGGGCCCCGGCGGTGATCATCTACCGAACCCGCACGACGAAAGTCGGCGAGGTGATGGAGCGTCCGTCCGGCAGAGAAGCGGAAACCTGCCAGAGGAGAGCCGCCTTCGGCGGCAGACTCGCCAGGCTCTTTTCCGGAACCAGGAACTCGGGTGCATCGAGGCCGGCGGCGCCGGCCACCTCCGTCAGGTCCCGGGTCGTCACGTGAACCCGATATCGCGCGCCGCGGTCCGCCGGCGACCATCGCAAGAGCAGATGGTTTCGTGGCTGCAGGTCCGTTTCCGAGATCAGCGACTGGAGCTCCCCTGTCATGCTTCCCCGCAGCGGCGCGCCGGGCCGGGGACGCCGGCTGAAGGTGCCCCACCCGGGCAGCGCGAAGGCAACGACCAGGACCGCAGCTGCGGCGGCCGCCGCGGCCCAGGGCCACCAGGGGTTCGCCGCCGGAGCAATGACATCCGGCGCCCGCACCTCGGGAGAGCTCTCCTGGAGGTCGCTCGCCAGACGCCAGGCTTCCCGGCATGCCATGCATGCCGCAAGGTGGTCGACGACCTGCGCGAGACGGCCCGGCGAAAGGCCGCCTTGCGCTGCCTCCCAGATCTCCGCCGGCTGCGGGCAATCGACCCGCGGCGGACCTGCCGGCATCGTGAGAAAGGCGTCCCTCAGGGATTCGAGATCCTTGCTCATCGAGCTCCTACGGGGCGAGCCCCCTGGCCGTCAGGCATGCGCGCAAATCGTCCAGACCGCGATAGACCAGATTCTCCGCCCGCTTGAGATTCCAAGCGGCGAGTTTCGCGATTTCCCCCACCGGATGTCCCAGCAGGTGCAGCGTGACGGCCATCCGCCGTTCTCGCCGCAGACCGCCCAGGCAGACCTCGATGGCCCGGCCGATCTCCCTGCCGGCGCGGTTGCGTTCCGGATTCGACCCGGTATCCAGGGCGGGCCGGTCCTCGTGCTCCGGGTCGAGCGCCACTTCGCGCGCCCTGCGAAGGCGCCGCATCTCGTCGATCATCGCGCTGTAGGCCACCTTCCGAAGATAGGACGACGGGTAAGGCTCGCTCCTCTCAGCTTGCCCGCATATCTGAACAAGTCGGAGAAGGGCGACCTGAACGATGTCGTCGCGAGACGCGGCGAGCCAGCCTGGACAGATTCTCGACACCGACCTCGCAAGCTGTCTCCGGAGCTCTTCGAATGCCGATTCGTTCTGCTGGAGCATCTGGGCTCCGGCTCCCGGGCGGGCCCGACTGCGGGCCCGGCGCGGCTGTGCCGTTCTGGGCGGGCATTATCCCTCGGGACGTGCTCCGCCAAATGGCCGACAGATCCCGGCAACGCCTCCGACCTGCGGACCCGAAATACAAGTTATATATTGTTGTTCAGTTGGTCGGGGGCTGCAGATGGCCGTGATGGCACGTGAGGCAGGTGATCGCGTTGCGACCCGCGAAATAGTCCCGGTTGAGCATGGCCTGCATCGCGAAGTGCCGGCGCGCAGTCTGTTTGGCCGCAAGCTCGTCGCTCGGGAAATTTCCGGATACGTGACAGGTCGAGCAGCGCGCTCCCAGGAGTCCGGTCAGCGCGGACATCATCCCGGGCAGCCGGCCGGCGGGCTTGCCGCGCAGAAGCTCGATGTTCTTGAAGACCTTTTCGGCCGGCTCATTCTCCCGCCCTGAAAGAAACTCCTTGATCCTCGCGAGAGCTTCCTGGTTCTCCACTGCGGCGTCGGACAGCGCCGTGGGCGCGGAGATCGGAGAAGCAGAGGGCTGCGGCGGAGACACCGAGGCGGCCTGGCCCGACGCAGAGGCCTTGACACCCACCGTTACGAGGAGCGCCGCGATCGCGAAGAGCGTTAGACGCCTGTCTTGAAAGAGGAGCATTTCCCGGCAAGGATATCGCTGGAGCGTGCCCGCGCCGGTCTTAAGGCCGAGTTGGCCCCGTCAATATTTTGCCATTCGCGGATCGATGCGCTCGGCCCAGAGGTTGATCCCGCCCGCGAGGTTCCAGACCTTTCGGAATCCGGCTTCTCTCAGGATCTCGACCGCCTTGGCGCTCCTTCCTCCGGTCCGGCAATGCACCACGATCTCGTCGGCGGTGGAGAGCCGATTCAGGCTCTGCGTCAGGCTTCCGAGCGGAATCTTCAGCGACTCGGGAAACTGGGAGATGGCCCATTCGTGGGGCTCGCGCACGTCGACCAGCACCGTCGCCGAGCCGCGATCCCGCCGGGCCTTGAATTCCTCGACGGTGATCTCCGGGACGCCGCTCGGAGGCGCCGCCGCCTCCGGCGCGATGCCGCAGAACGAATCGTAGTCGATGAGCTTGGTGACCTTCGGGGAAGGGCCGCAGACGACGCACTCCGGGTTCTTGCGCAGCTTCAATTCGCGGAAGCGCATCGCCAGCGCGTCGACTAAGAGCAGCCGGCCGATCAGCGGATCCCCGTTTCCCAGAATGAGCTTGATCGTCTCGGTGGCCTGGATCACGCCGAGGAGCCCGGGCAGGATGCCCAGGACACCCCCCTCGGCGCAGGATGGAACGAGGCCCGGCGGCGGCGGCTCGGCGTAGAGACATCGATAGCAGGGCCCCTTCGCGGCCCAGAAGACCGATGCCTGCCCCTCGAAGCGGAAGATGGACGCGTAGACGTTGGGCTTTCCGGTTAGCGCGCAGGCGTCGTTGACCAGGTATCGCGTCGGAAAATTGTCGGTGCCGTCGGCCACGATGTCGTAGTCGCGCACGATGGCGAGCGCGTTCTCCGAGGTCAGCCGCTCCTCGTACGGAACCACGCGGACGTTGGCGTTGACATCGCGTAGGCGCTCGGAGGCGGCCTGGAGCTTGCGCCGGCCCACGTCCTTGCTCCCGAACAAAACCTGACGCTGGAGATTGGAATCGTCGACCACGTCGAAGTCGACGAGCCCGATGGTGCCGACTCCGGCGGCGGCGAGGTAGAGGGCGAGCGGCGAGCCCAGGCCCCCGGTGCCCACCGCCAGGACGCGCGCCGCCTTCAGGCGGGTCTGACCCTCCATCCCCACTTCCGGCATGATCAGATGGCGCGCGTAGCGCCGGATCTCCTCGTTGGAGAGCGACGGCGGCGCCGCCGTCTCCGGCGCCGCGGGCGAGCCTCCGGCGATGGAAGGGATGATCGAGAGCGCGTCGCTCTCGGCGACCGGCGTCCGATCGCGGTCCAGATAACGGACGTCCTCGTCGTTCTTGTAGATGTTGACGAAGGAACGCAGCTTGCCGGACTCGTCGAAGAGGTGGCGCTTGAGCGCCGGATACCCTTTCACCAGGGCGTCGAGCGCTTCCCGGACCGTCCTCGCCGGGACGGCTACGCTGGCAGCGCCGCCGGTGTGGGGCCGCAGCGGTGTGGGCAAATGAATGGTCGGCATCAGGACCTCCCGGTGATGCGGGCGACGAGCGGCTCTCGCCGGAAACCGCCTCGGTCGTCGGCCAGGACCCAGGACGACACTTCCCCGGGCTTTCCGGCAGCGACCGCCATCACCACATAATGAAAAAATGGGAACGCGTGTTCCCGGTCGTAGTCCGAGGGGACCGCGGGATGATCGGGATGGGAATGGTAAAAGCCGAGGAGCTCCAGCCCCTGCGCGTCGGCCAGCCGTTCCATACGACGGTACTCATCGGGCGCGATGCGAAAGCGGCGGCGCCGCTGGTCTTCACGGATATTGGCCAGCGGCTCGGCGCGAACGACTCGGGCCTCCTCGCCGGCGGCTTTGCCCAGGAGCGCCCCGCAGCATTCCTCGGGATACTCCGCCGCGCCGTGCGCGCGGATCGCGGTGGCGGCTTCGGCCGACAACTCGATCATGGACCCGAGCCTTGCCAGATGGTCTGGGACAGATACTTGCCGCCGCCGTCGCAGAGGACGGTCACGATGGTGGCTGGCGCCGGAGTTTCCCTGGCCACGCAGAGCGCCGCGACCACGTTGGCCGCCGCGGACGGTCCGACGAACACGCCTTCCTCGCGGGCCAGCCGCCGGCACATCGCGTAGGACTCTTCCGTCCCGACGGTCAGCTCGGCGTCGGCGAGCGTCGGATCGTAGATGCGCGGAATCATCTGCGAGCCCATGTGCTTCATCCCCTCCAGACCGTGAATCGGGCCGTCCGGCTGCATCGAGACGCATTGCACCTCCGCGCTTCGGCTCTTCAGGTAGCGCGTGACACCGACGAAGGTCCCGGTGGTTCCCAGTCCGGCGACGAAGTGCGTGAGCGCCCCGGCGGTGTCGCGCCAGATCTCCGGCCCGGTCGTCTCGAAGTGCGCCCGCCAGTTGGCGGGATTCGAGTACTGGTCGGGATAGAAGTACTTGTCCGGATCGCGCGCGAACATCTCCCGCGCCATGCGGATCGCTCCGTCGGCCCCCTCCAGAGGATCGGTCAGCACCAGTTCGGCCCCGAACGCGGCCAGGATCGCCTTGCGCTCGACCGAAGCCTTCGCCGGAACGCAGAGGGTCACGCCAAAGCCCAGAGCGCGTCCCAGCATGGCGTCGGCGATTCCGGTGTTGCCGGAAGTCGCCTCCAGGATCCGTTTGCCAGGCGTGAGCAGGCCGCGGGCCAGGCCGTCGGCGAGCATGGCCCGCGCCGGCCGGTCTTTCACGCTGCCGCCGGGGTTCATGAACTCGGCTTTGGCCAGAAGGCGCAGTCCCGGCACGTCCCGCGCCACGCGGGCGAGATCGAGGAGCGGCGTATTTCCGACGGCGTCGAGAAGCCTCTTGCCCCCCGCAGCCGCTTCCGCCGCGCCGTGGCCCGGATCCGCCTTCATCACATCGGTCTCGATTCCGTCGCCCAATCAGACCTCCGAGAATCAAAAAGCCCGCCGGTTGCTCGGCGGGCTCGTTCTGGAACTGAACTGCGAAAGCGCCTTAGGGAGCGAGCCCGCTTTGTGGACCCCGCAGGGTCATCGGACAACAGCAGCAGCAGTCCCGACCGTTCATCGTCATCCCCCTTCCTTGTATCCGCCCCGGCCCCCTCTGTCAAGGACCGGGGCACGACGAGGGGTCACCGCCGAACCAGCTCGATCCGGATCGTCGACTCGCGACGCTCGAAAGCGCACTCCCGAAAGGACGTTTGCGCCACCACCGGGCGCACGACCCGTTCGATCTCGCCCGCCGAGAATCCGTGCTTCTTCGCCATGCGCCGGTGAAGACCTCCCGGCAGCCGGAGCCAGCCCCAGAGCGGCGCGTGGTCGCGCCGGACGTCCTCATTGGAAGCCTCGGAGTCGGGCTCGTAGATCCAGAATCTCCCTGTCGGAGCGAGCGCCCCGTGGACCGCCTCGAGACCTCCGGCCGGGTCCTCCCAGTGGTGGAAGGAGAGAAGCGAGAGGGCGAGGTCGAAGGGCTCGTCCCAGCGCGTCGACTCCACCGCCGCGTTGCGGAACGCGAGGTTGGGTGGATTGGGCTCCTTAAGCGCCTGGCCGATCATGTCCGGCGAGGCATCGATGCCCATCACGGTGAGCTCAGGCCGGCTCGTCGCGACCAGACGGGCCAGGCGGCCCGGACCGCAGCCGACGTCGAGCAGGCGGCCGCGCTGGATCGGAACCTCGGCCGCCACCCGCCGGTAGAGCGGCTCGAGCATGGGCTCGGCCCACCGGCGGTACAGCCGGGAGGCGAGCGCGCCGAAACGCTCGGCCTTTGCCTCCTTGAGATTCACCGCGCCGCGCGGCCCCGCTCGCGCAGGTGTTCCTCCTCGAACATCCGCACGCGGGCCGCCATCACGCCGGCTCGGCCGAGATACCCCACCAGCCGCTTCGGGTTTTCCCGTTCGACGATGGGAAGACGCCCGATCCCGTGATCCAGCATCCGCCTGACGGCGTCGCGCAGAAGCTCGTCGGGATATCCCACCACGACGCTCGCGGTGCCCGCCTGGAGAACACTCACCTGCTCGCGGGTGCGCTCCATCGCCTTCATCAGGTCGCTGCGCGTGATGATGCCGGCCAGCTCTCCCTTCTCGTTCACGATCGGAGTGCCCTGCCGCTGACCCACCGGATCGCCGGCAGAGATGTTTCGGGACAGCTCGGCGACGGTCATCGTCGACGGGATCGTCGGCACGTTCTTGTCCATGACCTCCTCGACCCGATGGATCTCGAAGGGGTCGACGGTGTACTCGCGAACCAGATGGTGGCCGCGGCGCGCCACCTTTTCCGTGAGGATCGAGCGCCGCAGCAAGAGAACCGTCATCGCATGAGCTGCCACGCAGCCGACGAGAAGGGCCGGCAGGAGATTGATGTCGTGAGTCAGCTCCAGCGTGAAGACGATGGCGGTCAGAGGCGACCGCATGGTTCCCCCCATCATCGCCGCCATGCTGACCATGGCCCATAACCCGGCGTCGCCCACCGGGATCCAGGGCGCCTCCAGGGCGCCGAGCGCGCCGCCCATCATGAGCAGCGGCGCCAGAACCCCTCCCGAGGTGCCGGAGCCGAGAGCGATGGACCAGACCAGCGCCTTGCCGATCAGCAGCCCGAGCACCGAGATCCCCACGAGCTTGCCGAGGATCAAGAGGTTGATGGTGTCGTAGCCGACTCCCAGAACGCGTGGATCGAAAAGGCCTCCGAGTCCGATAAATAGCCCGCCGATGATCGGCCACCACATCCAGTGGATGGGAAGCTTCAGGAACAGATCCTCGAAGCCGTAGACCAGGCTCGTCAGCAGTCCCGAACCCAGGCCCGCGATCAGGCCGACCAGCAGCGCGAAGAAAAGCCCCTTCATCTGCAGGGGAGCGTGGAACGGCGCGGGAAAAATCGGCCCCGCACCCAGGAGCGGAACGCGCAACGCCGCCGCGACGACGGACGCGACCGACACGGGAATGAAACTCCGCGGCTTCCATTCGAAGAGGAGCAACTCGACGGACAGGAGAACCGCAGCCATGGGCGAGGCGAAGATGGCCGACATGCCGGCCGCCGCGCCGGCGACGAGCAGCGTCCGGCGCTCGGCGCCCGAGAGGTGGAAGAACTGGGCGAAGAGAGATCCGAACGCTCCGCCCGTCATGATGATCGGCCCTTCGGCCCCGAACGGTCCGCCGGTTCCGATGGAGATCGCGGACGAAACAGGCTTCAAGACGGCGACCTTCGGCTCGATGCGGCTCCGGCCAATCAGGATCGCTTCGAGCGCCTCCGGGATGCCGTGGCCGCGGATCTTCTCCGACCCGAACCGAGCCATCAAGCCGATGACCAGGCCTCCCGCGACCGGCACCAGCACCGACCATGCTCCGAGGTGATGCCCGGCCGGGGAGACGAAGGCCGGAGAGAACCGCTGGTAGTAGGCCAGATTGGTGATGACGGCGATCAGCCAGACGAGCGCATAAGCAACCACCGCTCCGATGGCGCCCACGACGACGGCCATGGCGGAAAGAATCAGAACTCGGCGGTCAGTCGTGAAATCGGCGAGGGTGTCGTGCTTCGCCATTTTGCCAACCTATCAAACCGCGCGGGACGATCCAGCGCGGAGGTGCTTGGTATAGATTTCCGTCCGGAGGTGGCGCCGTCTTGCTTCCCGAATTCCAGAACGAGGCCCTGACCGATTTTTCCGATCCGGCCAATTCGAGGGCGTTCGCCGAGGCGCTGAAGACCGTCGAGGCACGTCTGCCGATCCAGGGGAAAAACCACATCGGCGGCAAGGAGGCCGGCGCCTCGAAGAGCTTCGAATCGGTCAACCCGGCCCGGCCCGCGCAGATCATCGGCCGCTTTCCGGAGGGAACCCGCGAGGATGCCGAGCGAGCGGTCGCCGCGGCGCACGAGGCCTTCCGCTCGTGGGGAGCAACCGAGCCAGGCCGGAGGGTCGAGCTGCTGGTCCGCATTGCCTCGATTCTGCGCCGCCGCAAACATGAGTTCTCAGCATTGATGGTTCTCGAAGAGTCCAAGTCCTGGGTCGAGGCGGACGGCGACACCGCCGAGGCCATCGACTTTTGCGAGTTCTATGCCCGCGACATGGAGCGGCTGGCGCAGCCGCAGCCCGTCGTCCAGTCTCAGGGGGAGAAGGACGAGCTGGTCTTCCTGCCGTTGGGCGTCTGCGCGGTCATTCCGCCCTGGAACTTTCCGCTGGCGATCCTGACCGGCATGACCACCGCGGCGCTGGTCACCGGCAACACCGTGGTCCT
>DATFTF010000174.1:0-4908 GCA_035262245.1 Thermoanaerobaculia bacterium | reverse complement strand
CTCCGGCACGGTCGCCGACGCGCATCTCGACCGTGTCTCGGTCAACGGGGTCGCCGCCCCGGTGTCCGCCGGCCGCTTCACCGCTGCCAGCGTGCCGCTCACCGCCGGATCCAACACGTTGACCGCGACGGCGACCGACCTCGTCGGAAACATCGGCACCGCAGTCGTCCACGTCACGCGCGACGACAGCGCGGTCTCCATTGCCATCGATACGCCTCCGCCGGGTGCCCGGCTGCGCGCGCAGCCGATCACCGTCTCGGGGCCAGTGTCCGCATCGGCGACGGCGGCCACCGTCAACGGGATCGCGGCGACGCTCTCCGGAGGGCGATTCAGCGCGGCCAGTGTGCCTCTCAATGAGGGCTCCAACACTCTGACCGCCCGCGCGACCGACGCCGGCGGCCGGTCCGGGGTCGCGACGTCCACGGTCTTTCTCGACACGACCGCGCCCACGATCGTCTCCGTGACGCCGGCCGCAGACGCAACCGGAATTCCGACCGGCATCGTCGTGCGCGTGGTCTTCTCCGAGGCGATCGACCCGGCGACCGTGACGGCCGCTTCGTTCACTCTGACGCCGGACGCCGGCGGCGCCTCTGTCGCCGCATCGCAGTCCGTCACCGGCGTGGAAGCGGATCTTCTTCCGACTTCGGCGCTTGCCGCCCAGACGCTCTATCGAATCGACGTGACGACCGCGGTCGCGGATCTGGCGGGCAATCCGCTCGCGGCGGCCTTCCGATCCCGATTCACCACCGGCGGGTCATCGGCTCCCACGCCGCCGGTCCTCGATCCAATTCCGCCGGCTCTCTGCGCGACCCAGATCACGGTCACCGGACGCGCCGACCCGGGAGCTCGCATCCGGGTGACCGGCGGGGCCACGGTGGTGACGGCGGTGGCCGGGCCGGACGGACGCTTCTCCGTCGACGTGGCTCTCAATCCGGATCAGGTCAACGCCCTCGTCTTCGTCGCCCTGGACGCTCAAGGCAACGCCTCCGCTCCGGTGTCGGCGTCCGTGCGCACCGACTGCACGCCGCCGCGCGTGGAGAGCGCGGCGCTCGACGCCGACGATCTGGTCATCACGTTCTCCGAGGCCATGGACCCGGCCACGGTCACTCTGGGCGCCTCCGGGAGCGTGACTCTGGCGGCCGCGAGCGGCGAGCTCGGGTCGACGCTGACGCTCTCGAGCGACGGCATCACCGCGCGGGTGACCGGCGTGCGGCCTCTCTCCGCGGAGACCTTCACGCTCACCGTCAACCGCAACGCCAAGGACCTCGTCGGCAACGCGCTCCTGGCGCCGTTCGTGAAGACTTTTACGCCGGGCCTCGACATCGGGCTGGTGGGCCAGGTCTTCGACGACAGGATCGGGCGGCCGCTGCCCGGGGTCCTGGTGACCGTCCTCGCCATCAACGGATCGGCGCCTCCAACGCCCGCGCCGGCCTCGACGACGGACGGCGAGGGACGATTCGGGCTGGTCGTGCCGGCCGGAGAGGTCGTGCTCCAGGCGGCGCGCGACGGCTTCACGGCCGTCACGCGGATCGAAGTCGCGACAGCGGGACAGGCGCAGACGGTCTTCGATCTGCGTCTGACGCCGGAGATCTCGGCTCAGGCCGGCCCGGACGGCTCGGCCTCGGTCACCGATGCCGGCCTCGTTCTGACGCTGCCCGCCGGTTCGCTCGCCGCTTCCGCGCCGCTGCGCGCCGCCGACCTCTCTCCGCAGGGCCTTGCGGCCTTGACGCCGCTCGGGTGGACGTCCGCAGCGGCCGCGGTGCTCGACCTGGGAGGCGGCACGCTCGCCATCCATCCCGCCTCCGCGTCGCCATCGAGCAAGCGAGCCCTCTCCGCCTCGGCGTCCTGGCGGAACCGCCTGGCCATTGCCCAGGGGGCGATGCTCCTGCTCGCTCGCTGGGACTCGCCGACCCGCCACTTCGTCGCCGTCGGGACGGCAACCCTCTCCACAGACGGAACCCACATCGCGGCATCGCTTCCCGGCGAAGGAGCCTATGCCGTTCTGGCGCCGGACCCCGATCCGTTCGCGCCCCCCGTTCCTGCGTTAGGTCAGCCAGTGTCCGGAGTCGCTCCTCCGGACGCGAGCCCGATCACCTCGGCCGCGGTGACGACCGATCCGACGGCGGTCCTGCCGACGCAAACGGCCGACGTGACGGCCGAGCTCACGCTCTCTGCTCCCGTTCCGTCGGGCTATCCAGTTCAGGCGCTCGTTTCCGAGACGCTGACGCTCTTCGACGGGAGCACGATCGAGGCTCCTTCGTTCCTGGCCGATCTCGTCATCGTGCGCGACGGCGCGGGCCGCGCGCTCGTGCCGTTCCGCGTGCGTCCGTCGGACACCGCCGGCCAGGTCGCCCTCTCCGTGGGTTACGAGAATCTCCAGATCAAGCAGTACCCCTTCGAGGTGCGGCGCGGAGACCTGCTTTCGCCGGGAGGCGGAGTGATCAGCGGCGCCGGAGGGTTCTCGCTGGCCGTCCCGGCGGGGGCGCTCTCGGCGACGATTCCGGTCAATCTCTCGCCGATCGCCGATCCGAAGAACCTTCCCGTTCCGATTCCGCAGGGCTTCACTTTCCTCGCCGCGGTCGACGTTAGCCTCGGAAGCAACACGCTTCAACTTCCGGCGGCGCTGCGGTGGGGGAGCCCCGCGGATCCGACCGGCGGCGGCCTGGTCTGGCTGCGCGCCTCGACGATCGGCGGTATCGCCCGGCTGCAGTTCATCGCGCCGGGACGTTACGACGCGGCCAACTCCTGGGTGGAGACGACGCCGGCCGACGTGCATCAGCTGCCGGTTCCCGGTGTGATGACCGGCGGCCTCTATCTCCTGCTCTCAGCCCAGAGCCCGTTTTCGATCGCCTATGCCAAGGGGAAGGTGCTCGACATCGGCCCGCAGCCGCTGCCCGGAGCGCTGGTCAGCGAGGACGCCAACCCGTTCGTCTCGGTCGCGGACGGCTCCGGCAATTACGGGATGGCTGTTCCCGCGGCAGGCACGATTCTTCGATCGTCGCGGATCGACACCGGCAACCAGGGCTCCGCGCCCGCGCCCTCGCAGGCCACCGGCGCGACCGCCGCCGTCGACATCCAGATCCAGGTCACCGCTCCCTACGTCGCGTCCGTCTCGCCCGACACGTCCTCGCTCCTGCCGCTCGATCTGCCGGTGGTCTTCAACATCTCCGAGCCGCTCGACGCCTCGACGGTCAACGACGCGTCGGTCACCGCCAGCGGGCCAGCCGGTGCGATCGCCGGCAAGGTCACGCTTTCCTCTAACGGAACCCAGGTCACCTTCCGGCCGAGCCTCCCCTGGCCGGGCAAGGCCTCGGTGACCATCACCCTCCTGTCGACGGTGACGGACCGCAACGGCTATCGCCTGGTGGATCGGACGACCAGGGCGATCTCGAATTTCGCGGCGACCTACACCACGATCGATCCGACGCCTCCCAACGACGTCAATCCGCTTTTGATCGCCATGGGGATGCCTCAGGGGAGCCCCTCCGCGGTACGGATCATCGGCGCTCCCGGCGCGGCCTGCGGCGGCTGCACGGTGACGGCCATCAATGAGACGACCCAGGCGACGTCCTCCACGACGGCGGCGGGGGATGGGAGCTTCTCGCTGACGCTCGCGGCTTCTTCCACGGACGTCGTCTCCATTCTGATTCAGCGCCCGGGCGGCGGCGGCGAGATCAAGATCAACCCGGGGCCCTTCCGCGATGACGGAGGCCGCACGGCACTGGTCGGCTCCCGCGCGGCGGACTACATCACGGTCGACCGCATCCGCGTGACGCTCCCCGACGGCACGTTCTCCGCGCCGACCACGCTCAAGATCACGCCGATCGCGGAGGCCGCGCTGCCGGCGCCGGTGCCGTCGCTCGCAAAGTACACGGGCGCCGTCTCCTTCGACCCGGGCGGCGCGGTGGCCGCCAACCCCGTCGACATCGGCGTGTCCGCCCCGAACGGCGTGACCGGAGGAAACTTCCTCGTGGCCCGGGCGGTCACCGTCCTCGGCGAGCCGCGCTGGATGGTCGTGGACACCGCCCGCTACGACAACGGCGAGATCACGACGCGCCCGGCCTCCGGATCTTCCGCGTCTTCGAAGCCGCGCATCCAGGGAATCCTCCTGCCGGCCGGGACGAAGGCCACGATGACGTCGGCCGACAGCGCCAAGAATCTGCTCGACCGGATCACGCGCAAGTCGAACCTGGTCTTTCTCGAGCTGACGAGCGCTTTCGCCTTTCTGGAAGGCACGGTTCCGTCTCCGAATGCCGTTGTCACCTTCACGTTCGGAGCGCAGTATGCCTACCTCGCCAGCTTCATTCCGCCCGTCTGGGTCGCCCGCGAGGCGAAGCAGCAGAGCTATTTCCTGGTTCCTATTCCAACGGGCGCCGACTACACGCTCACGGTGCGCGACGGCACGACGGGCTTCACCCTCTTCCAGGGCAATTTCTCCGGGGTGACCGACCCGACCAACATCACCGAGCTTCCGCCCGGAACGACCAAGGCCGACCTTCCGGCGCCGCGTCTGCAGTCGGCATCTCCCTTCTCGGCCTTGACGTTCGTGCCCGTACCGACGGCGACCGGGGAGCGCCGCCTCCTGCTGCCGAACATCGAATACGAGTTTTCACCCGACGCATCGGGCCAGGGCAACGTCAATCTCTACGGAGCGGCGGGAGCGCTGCCGGCCACGGTGAAGGCCACTCTCCAGGACAACGTCGGCACCGGATCCGCCACGGTAGCGACCGCCGCGGATGGCTCCTTCGGGCCGCTCTCGGTGCCGGCCAAGCAGGCCGAGGACCTGACCTTTACGGCGGGAACTCGCGCCCTGGCGCTGGACGGCGCGATGCGCCTGGGCTTCACCGAGCCCTTCCTCGCCGACTCTCTGAAGGGTCAGATCACCCTGACCGACGCCGACGGCCCTCC
>DATFTF010000173.1:0-3740 GCA_035262245.1 Thermoanaerobaculia bacterium | reverse complement strand
TCCATGATGTCGGCGACAGAGATTTTTCGTCGAGGAGAGGAAGCGCGACGGCGATGCCAGAGCGCATCGGCGAGGAGCGCTGACGACTTCCTCGGCGGAAAAGATCGGAGCGGCGGCTGGAGTCGTTCATGAATAATGCGGGCTATGCCTCCCCGCCCGCCGCGGCCAGCCTGCGCCGGTCCACTGAGCGGTCCTCCACGACCCGGCCGTCGCGGAACCCGACGACCCGGCGCGCGAACTGCGCAATGTCCGGCTCGTGAGTGATGAGCACCACGGTCTTCCCCTCGTCGTTGAGCTTCTGAAAGACGGCCATGACTTCTTCCGACGTCTTGGAGTCGAGGTTGCCCGTGGGCTCGTCGGCCAGGATCATCTTCGGCTCGTTGATGAGAGCGCGCGCGATCGCCACTCTCTGCTGCTGGCCGCCGGAGAGCTGGCTCGGGAAGTGCTCCTCACGGCCGGCCAGTCCCACGATGTTGAGGCACTCGCGGGCCTTCTGCGCGCGGCCGGCCGAGGTGCCTCCGTTGGAGGAGTAGATCAGCGGCAGTTCCACGTTCTCCAGGGCCGACGTCCGCGGCAACAGATTGAATGCCTGGAACACGAAGCCGATCTTTTCGTTGCGGATCTCGGCGCGCTGGTCGCGGTTCAGGCTCGACACGTCCGTGCCGTCGAGAAAATAGCGGCCGGAGGTCGGGCGATCGAGACACCCCACGATGTTCATGAATGTGCTCTTGCCCGACCCGGAAGGTCCCATGACCGCGACGAACTCTCCGGGCTCGATGGCGAGACTCACGCCGTCGAGGGCGCGCACTTCCACCTCACCCATGGTGTAAATCTTGACCAGGTCCTCGATCCGGATGACCGAGGCGCTCAAAACCGCCCCATCCCCGGCGGCCGCGTCCCTCCGCCGGTCGACTTGAGAGTCGCCAGGCCGACGGCGATCTTGTCGCCCGGCTGGATCTCGCCATCCACGATCTGGGTCATCCTCCCGTCGCTGATCCCGGTGCGCACCGAGACGGACTTCAGCTGCTCCTTTTCGCCCTCGACGAGGTAGATCGTCTGCAGATTCGGGTTTGCCCGGCGGCGCTCCGCACCGAGGGCAAAGGCGCCCGCGGCCCCGGCGAACCCTTTTCCCTTTTCCGCCATTTGAGCCGCGCCGCGGTCGAAGGAAGGCCGAGTCCCCGAACCGCCCTGCTTGGCCGGCGGAGTCGGCCCGGCCGGGGCCTCGCCCTTTTCCGACTTCTCCGCTGCCTTCTCGCCCTTCTCCGCGGCTGCCGGTGGCCGGAATCGAAGCGCCGCGTTGGGCACGCGCAGGACATCTCGCACCATGGCCACGTCGATCGTGACGTTGGCGGTCATCGTCGGCCGCAGCTTCTCGTCCGGGTTGGGGACCGCGATGATCACAGGATAGGTGATGACGTTCTGGTTGGAAGTCGCGTTCAAGCGCACTTGAGACACCGTTCCCCGAAACGCCTGTTCGGGATAGGCGTCCACTGTGAAACGCGCCTGCTGACCGACCGCCACACGGCCAATGTCCGATTCGTCGACATCGGCTTGCACCTGCATCTTGGTCAGGTCCTGCGCGATCGTGAAGAGAGTCGGGGCCTGAAAGGACGCGGCCACCGTCTGGCCGACGTCGTACTGGCGGGCCACCACGACGCCGTCGATGGGCGAGACGATCTTGGTGTACTTCAGGTTCGTCTCCGCCTGGGCCAGCGTGGCCTTGGCCATATCGACTTGAGCCCGAGCCCCGTCGTAGGCGGCCTTGGCGGCGTCGAAGTCGGACTGCGCGGCGAGCCCGTCCTCCAGCAGCCGCTTCTGCCGGTTGAAGGTGATCAGCGCGTTGGCCGTGTCGACCTGGGCCTTGGCCAGCGTCGCCCGCTGCTGCTCGACCTGGGCCTCGAAGGGCGTCGGGTCGAGCTCGGCCAGCAGCTGCCCCTTCTTGACGTGGCTGTTGAAGTCGACGAAGAGCTTGGAAATGATCCCCGAGACCTGGCTACCCACCTGAACGGTCGTCACCGCGGACACCGATCCGGTTGCGGTCACGGTCATGGTGATGTTGCCTTTGTCGGCGACGGCGGTCTGGTATTTCGGCTCCGGTTTCCTGCGCCCCCGGATCGCGAAATACAGACCGACCGCGGCCACCACGACGAGGAGGATCCAGATCGCTTTCTTCATCGCTGTTCAAAACCTCCGCAGCCGGGAAGCTCTTCCAGTGGGCGTAGGGGGGCCCGATTGCCGAATGACGTGACTTCGGCCCGAAAGATTACACGCAAGGGGAATGCCGGCCGGGCGCGGAGATGCCTGGAATACAATCCCAGGGCGGCCAATCCAAGGTGTGATCCGTCCGCAATGACTCTCGACGATCAGGTCCCCCTGCACGTCCCGCCCCTTCACCTCTTTGGAGAAGGCGGCCTGACCTACGCCATCGACGCCGAATCGCCGAACTGGATCGCCACCGGCGCTCGCGGGGAGGAGATCCTGCGGCTTCTGATTCGAGGGCAGGAAAAAGGGTCGCCCGAGAGCGTCTCCTCCCTCGCCGCGCGCTACGCCTCCACCCGCTCCTGCGAGCCCTCGGTCGCCTGGATGCACGTCCACGACTTCGTCGGTGAGCTGGCCCGGGCCCGGATGGTGTCCGCTCATCCGGTGCGCATCTCTCCCTACCCGGGACGTTCGGCGCTCCTCTACCCCCAAGGCCTGCGGGAGCTCTGGATCCAGATCAACAACGCCTGCAACCTGACTTGCGCCCATTGCCTCGTTTCTTCCGGCCCGGGAGGAGCGCCGGGGCTCGAGCCCGAGGCCTTGCGCAAGCTGGTCGTCCGCGCCGCCGCCCTCGGCGTGGAGCGCTTCTATCTGACCGGCGGCGAGCCCTTCCTGCGCCGGGACATTTTCGATCTCGCCGACCGCATCACCGGGACTCTCGATGCGGAGCTGGTGATCCTGACCAACGCGACGGTGTTCGCGGGAGCCGTCCGCAAGGGACTGGACGGGCTGGACCGCCGGCGCGTCAAGCTGCAGATCTCGATCGACGGCGCCCGCGCGGAAACCAACGACCGCATCCGGGGCCCCGGCACCTTCGACGGCGCCTTGGACGGCGCGCGCCTCCTGTCGGATCTCGGCTTCGAGGTCTCCCTGACGACGGTCACGACGCGATCCAACCTCGCCGAGCTCTCGGAAATCCCGGCCCTGGTGCGCCGCGTTGGTGCGCGGAGCCAGCACCTGATGTGGAGCCACAGGCGCGGCCGCGCCCTCGAGGGAGCCGACGGATTCTTCCCGGACACGGAGAGCCTGCTGCAGGCGGTCACGCGCGTGATCGACCAGGCGCGCGCCGAAGGCACAAGCCTGGACAACCTCGAGGCGGTTCGGCGGCGGGTCGACGGCGTCCCCGGAACCAAGTACGACCTGGGCAACGCCGGCTGGGATTCGCTGTGCGTGTACGTCGATGGAACGGTGTACCCGTCCGCGGCGCTGGCCGGAGATCCGCGCCTCGTCTGCGGCGACGTGCGCCATCAGGACCTGGCCGAAATCCTGGAGACCTCCGAGGTCGTCGGGCGGCTGCGCGAGGCGACTCTGGCCTCCAAGCCCGGCCTCGCGGAGGACCCGTTCCGATTCCTGACCGGCGGCGGCGACCTCGAGCACGCCTGGAGCTTCTCTGGAGACTTTCTCGGCGAAGATCCCTATTACCCGATCTCGGTCGCGCTGGCCCGTCGGGTCATGACCGATCTGGGCTCGGAACGATGCGG
>DATFTF010000172.1:0-17973 GCA_035262245.1 Thermoanaerobaculia bacterium | reverse complement strand
GCCGGAGCTCTCCCCAGCACGTCCGTCACGAACGTCCAGCGCCGCCCGTTGAACGCGTAGAGGAACGGGCAGGAGCCCTTGAGCTGCTGCGTCTCCTGGATCGCAGTCTTGACCGGAGGGGACAGCCGGTTCTGGGGAATTCCGTTGGTCCAGACGACGCGCAAAACATCGACCTTGCGCGCCGCGCCCAGGCCCAGGTGCGTCACCGGGCTCCAGGCGGTCCGCAGAACGTAGAGCTGCCCGGCCTTGATCTCGATCTCCGAGCCATATCCGAATCGGTTGACCTTGGCCGAGCCGGTCGGCAGCCCGGAGAGCGCCACGTCGATCCAGCCGTTGGCATTGCCTCCCTGATTTTCGAAAACCAGCGCGCGGCCGTCTCCCGTGACAAGGACCAGGTCGAGATCTCCGTCGGCGTCCAGGTCCACGGCTTCGGCCCGCTGCGCAGCCGGGAAGGCCGCTTCCACGCGGGAAAAGGCGCCCGATCCGTCGTTGCGCCAGAGAGAGGACTCCTTGGCGCCGGCGAGGAAAAGATCGAGCGCGCCGTCGTTGTCGAAGTCGAAGAGCAGCGGC
The DNA here is from genome assembly GCA_035262245.1 of Thermoanaerobaculia bacterium. Classification (GTDB taxonomy): domain Bacteria; phylum Acidobacteriota; class Thermoanaerobaculia; order UBA5066; family Gp7-AA6; genus DATFTF01. The sequence goes on along the minus strand of DATFTF010000172.1, from coordinate 17,403 downwards.
TCGCCCCCTGCCGGGAGCTCTCGGGGCGGCAGGAAGGTGCCGTCGCCGCGGTTGATCGCCACGAACGCGGCGGCCGCCGTCGTCCAGACCAGATCGGGCCGCCCGTCGCCATTGACGTCTCCCGCGGCGATCGCGAGGACCTGCCCGGCTGCCGGCAGCCCGCCCTCCTTGCGCGCAAAGAGGCCGCCCCTCCGGTTGTCCAGAAGCTCGAGGCCGCCGGAGGCGCGGACTAAGACCAGGTCCATGTCTCCGTCGCGGTCGAAATCGGCGGCCACGGCCCGGCGCGACGCGGTTCCCGCGGGAAGGGCCGATGCGGTCACGTCCTTCCAGGTCCCATCCAGATTGTTGCGAAGAAGACGGTCTCCGGCCGGGGACGAGACGTACAGGTCGAGATCGCCGTCGTTGTCGAAATCGATCGGAAGGACCGCATCGCCGCGCGCTGTCGGCACCCTGCTGTATCCATTTGGCGAGGCGAGGAAGAGAGCTCCGGGTGTCACCAGGTCGAGTGAACCGGAGTTGGCCACGTCGGCAATCGCCAGATCGGCCGCCGCCGAGTCCGGCAACGGCGCCGCGGCCCGATAGCCGCCGCGCGCCGCAGCGAGGACGAGGCCCCTCTCGCCGACGAAGACGAGGTCGCGCCCGTCCGGGCCGGCGGCGCGTACGGCGGCGAGCCCGCGCAGGGCCTCCAGGCCAGGCACCGGCTTCTCGACGAAACGCACCGGAACGGCACGCGGGCGCGACCGGACCTCCCGGGCCAGCGCGGGCGACCATTCCTCCAGCGGCAATCCGAGCACTCCGGGATCGACATCGTGCCGCGCCTGCTGGTAACGGGGCGTCGTGCGCAGGAGGTTTTCCACCATGCGGAATTTGATCGAAGCGTCGTGAGCCTCACCGGCCTCCAGAGCCGCCCGCGTCTGCCCGAGATACGTCTCGAGCTTCGGATTGGAAGCGACGTCGATCTCCAGCGCCGCGGAGAGCGCGGCGAGCGCGGAAAGCGCGCCGGACCGGCCGGCGTCCTGCTGGAGCTCGAACTGGCGGGCGAGGAGGAATGCGTTTCTCGGCGCCTGCTCCAGGGCGCCGCGCAGGATTTCGGCGGCGCGCGGCCGCCCGCCGGGCACCTTCTCGATGAGCAGGCGCGCCGCGCTCCAGCGCGAGGGGAGATCGCGGGCGTCGGCGGCGAACGCGCGGGTGTAGGCGTCCACCGCTTCTCCCGGGCGGCCTTCGACCTCGGGGAGCACGCCTGTCAGAGCAAGGACTTTCGCGTCGGCCGGCGCGAGCTTCTCCGCCGTCGCGAGCAGCTCGCGGGCATGCGCCGGCTCCTTCCGGCGCAATGCCGCTACCGCACCGTCGGCCCATCCCAGAGGCTCGCCGGGGGCGAGCCTGCGAACCTCACCAAACCGGCGCTCGGCTTCCCCGAGGTTTCCCTCCTCCAGCGCTGCGAGCCCGACGTTCTTTTCCGATTCGAGGCGGGGAAAATCGGCGACCGGAGGAAGACCGCCGGGCGCAGGAGAAAGGGAAAGAAGAGCGAGCAGGCACGCCGCCAGAACGAGGATCATTCCGGGGGGATCATAGCGGCCGGCAGCGGCTGGACTGCGCCCGGCGGCTCGGGAGGAGCCGCGCTCCTTCAGCCTCCGCCGCCCGCCGACGCCAGGGCGGACTCGAAGGCATGGAGCGCCTCATCGTCATGGAGCGTGAAAACGATGCGGTCGACGCTCTTGGCGCGCGCGGCGAAGCTCTTCGCCGCGGCGATCGAGATCGCCGCCGCCTCGGTTATCGGGAAACCGTAGACGCCCGTGGAAATCGCCGGAAGGGCCACCGACTTCGCGCCCACCTCTTCCGCCTTGTTCAGAGCCGCGAGCACAGCGGCGGCCAGCTGCATCTGCTCCGCGCTTTCGCCGCCGCGCCACACGGGGCCGACGGCATGAATGACCCAGCGCGCGCGCAGGTTGCCCGCGCCGGTGACCACCGCCTCGCCCGGGTCGCAGTGCCCGATCTTGTCGCACTCCTCCTGAATCTCGGGTCCTCCACGCAGGCGGATCGCCCCGGCTACTCCCGCGCCCAGCTGCAGGGCCTCGTTGGCAGGATTGACGATCGCGTCGACCAGCTGCGCGGTAATGTCCCCTCTCTTGAGCTCGATCTTCGCCGGCACAGAAGTCCTGCGTTGTCGGTCCTAGTTGGGCTTGCCCGCCAGATTCCTGGCGACTTCCTCGGCGATGGTGAGGTATGCCCGGGTCACGGCGCCCTCCGGATCGCCCGCCACGATGGGACGTCCGGCGTCGCCGCCCAGAGCGACCTTGGGATCGAGGGGGATTTCCCCCAGGAAGGGAACCCGCAGCAGCCGGGCGGTCTTCTCTCCCCCTCCGTGCTTGAAGATTTCCTCACGGTGTCCGCACTTGGGGCAGAGAAAGTAGGACATGTTCTCGACGATGCCGAGCACCGGCACGTTGACCTTCTGGAACATGGCCAGCCCCTTGCGCGCGTCGATCAGGGCGACGTCCTGGGGCGTCGTCACGATCACCGCCCCGGAGAGCTGGATCTTCTGCGTCAGCGTGAGCTGGGCATCCCCGGTGCCGGGCGGAAGGTCGATGACCAGGAAATCGAGCTGGCCCCAGGCCACGTCCTGGAGAAACTGCTCCACCGCCTTCATCACCATCGGGCCCCGCCAGATCACAGGCTGATCCACGTCCATCAGGAACCCGAGCGACATGACCTTCACGCCGTAGCGCTCGATGGGAACGATCTGGTTCTCGGCATTGACGAAGGGCTTTTCCTCGATGCCCATCATCATCTGCTGCGACGGACCGTAGATGTCCGAGTCCATGAGGCCGACTCCGTGCCCCAGCCGCTGGAGAGCCAGAGCCAGGTTCGCGGCCACGGTCGACTTGCCCACTCCCCCTTTGCCCGAGGCCACCGCGACCTTGAAGCGGACCTGGGGGAGGATGGCGGGGGACGGCGGCGGCACTCCGACCGCCCCGCGCGGAGGCGCCGGCCCGGGCGCCTGCACGTCCAGCCGGATCGTCACGCCGTTGACGCCGGGAACCGAACGCAGCTTCTCCGTCGCTTCGCGCTTGATCTCCTCCGCCGCCCGCGGCGACTCGGTGATGATGTCCAGCCGGAAGGCGACGTTTCCGCCGCCGACGGTCAGGTCCTTCACGAAGCCGAACGACACGATGTCCCGGGAAAGGCCCGGGAAACGGACGGTCCGGAGGACCTCCATCACTTTCTCTTCGGTGAGTTCAGTGGTTGCCGACATTTCCGCCTTAGCTTCGAAAAATATCAGGAATCGGGTGATTTGCGATCGGGTGATCTGGTGATGTCGGCTCGAAAAGCGGTTCCTCGGAAACATCACCCGATGACCCGATGGCCCAATCACCCAATGGTCAGATTCCCTCTCGCCTCTTCCCTCGCCTCCGCCACCGCCTCCCTCAACTGCTCGGTCACCTCTCCCCTTTCTTTCGATGACCGTCCGGCCACGTCAATCCGATCGCCGACGGCGATCACAACCGGCCCGGGCCGCATGAGCCAGCTGCCGGCCGGCAGGATCCGGCGGGTGCCGGCGATGCCTACCGGCAGCAAGGGCAGGCCGGAATGGATCGCGAGCAGGGCCGAGCCTTTCTTGAAGCCGGAGAGCTCGCCCGTCCGGGTGCGGGTCTCTTCGGGGAAAACCACCAGGGAACGGCCCTTCTTCAGACGCGCCAGGGCCGCCTCCACGGTGGCGACGCCGCGGGCCCGATCTCCCCGGTCGACCGGGATGAACCCGGCCGCGCGGATCGACCAGCCCAGGATCGGGACTCCGAAGACTCCCCGCTTGGCGAGGAACCGCACCTGCAGGGGGAGCCCGGCCAGGAGCACGAGGATGTCCACGAAGCTCTCGTGGTTGGCGGCGACGATGACGCTTTTGGCCTGCCGGAGACGCTCGCCGTGGAGAAGGCGCATCGAGATTCCGCAGAGGAAGAGGACAGTCCGAGCCCAGCCGCGGGCGAACAAGAGGAACCAGTCTCCTCGCGGAGGCACGAAGGCCGCGAAGATGGCGGGAATCCCGAAGAGGACGGTGGCCAGGACGGCGCCGGTCCAGGCGAGGAGGGAGCGGATGAGAGCCATGGCGGCGGGATGTTAGTCCCGAACCGTCAAGGCCTCGAACGACGAGAACGACCCAACGCCGAGAACGCCGGGAACGCAGCGGGAACGCCGGGAAGTCAAGTACGAAGTAGGAAGTTCGGAGACATCCCACTCCGTCCTCCAGTTCACACTTCCCACTTCATTTCCCGGCGTTCCCGGCGTTCGAGCTTCCCGGCGTTTCGCGCGCCGGCCCTTGGACAATTGGACCGCTCCTCCGCCAACCCGATACAATTTCGGCTTCCATGCCTCCTCTACCGGAAAGCGCGACCACGGTTTTCTACCGGAACATCCGGTGGCTGCGCTTCGTCGACCGCTTCGGCCGCAAGGGGCAGGGCGCAGTGGAATACCTGGGCTATCTCGCCCAGCTGGCCGGCGAGTTCTTCACCGCCAGCGTCACCCGCCCGTTCTATTCCACCGAGCTCCTGCGGGAGATGGACGAGATCGGCGTCAAGTCCGTCTCGATCACCGGGATCACCGCTCTCTTCACCGGAATGGTTCTGGCGCTCCAAACGGCCTACTCGCTCTCCGCCTTCGGCGGAAAGCTCTTCATCGGCCGGGTCGTGTCGCTCTCGCTGGTGCGGGAGCTCGGACCCGTCCTGACGGCGCTCATGGTCGGCGGCCGCGTCGGGTCGGGCATCACCGCGGAGATCGGATCGATGGTGGTGACCGAGCAGGTCGACGCCCTGCGCGCGATGGCCATCTCCCCCGTGCGCCGGCTGGTCGTTCCCCGCGCGATCGCCACCGTCGTCATGATGCCGGTCCTGACCGCGCTGGCTGACGTCCTGGGCATCCTGGGAGGGCTCGGCTTCGCGGTCCTGGCTCTCCAGATGACGATGCAGGACTATCTGTCCAGCATCTGGAATCAGCTCCAGATCTCGGACATCGGCAGCGGCCTCGGCAAGACCTTCTTCTTCGGATTTGAGATCGCGCTGATCGGCTGCGCCAACGGCCTGCGCGTGGAAGGGGGCGCATCCTCGGTCGGCGTCGCCACGACCCGCACGGTCGTCTTAGCCTCGATCAGCGTGCTGGTCTCCGACTTCTTCCTGACCAAGCTCTTCCTGTCGCTGTGAGCTCCGTCCGATGAGCATCGCCGTCCAGACCGAAGGGAGCCGCCGCGCGGGCCGGGTCCGCGGCGAGAAGATCGTCGAGTTTCGGGAGGTCTGGAAGCGGTACGCCAACCGCGAGGTTCTGGCCGGTGTCAACTTCCAGATCTTTCACGGCGAGGTCCTGTGCGTGCTGGGGCCCTCCGGCACCGGCAAGAGCGTCTTTCTCCGCCACATCAACGGCTTGACCAAACCGGACGACGGGGAGGTGGAAGTCTTCGGACAGCCGGTGGCCCGACTCTCGGAGGAGGAGCTGTCTCCCGTGCGGCGCCGCGTGGCCATGCTCTTTCAGGGGGGAGCCCTCTTCGACTCCATGAACGTCGAGCAGAACGTGGCGTTTCCGCTGAAGGAGCACACCGACAAGTCTCTCGAGGAGATCTCCGCTCTGGTGGCCGAAAAGCTCCAGATGGTCGGGCTTCCCGGAACCCAGAAGAAGATGCCCTCGGAGCTCTCCGGCGGCATGCGCAAGCGCGTGGCGCTGGCTCGCTCGATCGCCCTGGAGCCGGAGATCATCCTCTACGACGAGCCCACGACCGGCCTGGACCCGGTGACATCGGAGAAGATCGCCCAGTTGATCGCGGAGATGAATCTGCGTCTGCAGACGACCTCGGTCGTGGTGACCCATGACATCGTCACGGCCCGCACGGTGGCCGACCGGATCGCCTTTCTGCACCAGGGGCGGTTCCAGTTCGTCGGCTCCTTCCAGGAGGCCGTCCGCACAGGGCACCCGGTTCTCCAGGAGTACTTCCGGTCCATGGGATTCCCGTGCGGCACGGGGGACTTTCCGGCGGTAGGAGAGAATGGCGGGAAGAATTCGTGATTTGCGCTTCAGCGATTTTGCGAGGGAGAGCACGAGTGACGCCTGACCGCCTCACGCCTCACGGCTCACGCCTGACGCGCTCGCGGAGCGAGCGATGGTAGGTGAGACCCAGGTCGGCCGCCGCTTTCGGGTCGGCCTCGTCGTCCTGATCGCGCTCTTTGCGGTGATGATCGGAGTTTTCATGATCGGCCGGCGGGCCAACCTCTTCCGCAAGAAGCTCCCCTACGAGACCCGCTTCGATTCCGCGGCCGGGCTGGTCCCCGGCAACCCGGTGCGTTTGAACGGAGTGACCGTCGGTAACGTCCTGGAGGTCAAGCTGTCTCCCGATCCGGCCGACTCCAGCGTGCAAGTCGTGTACGACGTCGACCGGCGGCTGCAATCGAGGATCCGGGCGGGGACCAGAGCCTCGATAAAGACGATCGGTCTTCTGGGCGACAAGTACATCGACCTGGAGGGGGGCAACGTCCAGGAGCAGGTGGTCGAAGTCGGCGGCCAGATCCAGGCGGCTCCCGGTGCGGGCATCGAGAAGCTCCTGGAGGGGGGCGGCGATCTCATGGCCGACCTCTCCGGCATCGCCCGATCCCTGAAGAACATCCTGGTCCGCACCGAGGCCGGAAAGGGATTCCTGGGCCAGCTGACCAGCGAGAGCCAGGAGGGAGCCCAACTTTCGGCAGGCCTGAACGCGACGCTCACGTCCCTGAACGCCATCCTCCGCAAGGTCCAGGACGGCCACGGGCTTCTGGGCAGGCTCCTGGTCGACGACCGGTATGGACGGGAGACCGGAGATTCCCTGCGCGCCGCGATTCGATCCGCGGAAAACGTCCTGGGCCGTGTGGACGAGCAGATGCGCACGAACTCCGGCTTGATCGGAGCGCTTCTGGGAGATCCGGAGGGCAAGAAGAAGGTCTACGCCCTCGTGGACAATCTCTCTCAGGCGGCCCTCTCGCTCGCCGTGATCACCCGGGAGCTGGAGAAAGGCAACGGCACTCTGGCGCGGCTCCTCCACGACGAGCAATTCGGCAAAGAGTTCACGACGAACCTCCTGCATTTCACGCGCAGCCTGGACTCGATCGGGCGCAAGCTCGATGAAGGTCAGGGCACGGCGGGCAAGCTCATCAACGATCCTTCTCTGTTCGACGCCGCCAATCGCTTGGTCGTGGGAGTGGACGAATCGAGCTTGCTGCGCTGGCTGGTCAAGAACCGCCAGAAGGCCGGCATCAAGAAGGAGTACGACCAGGAGCACGCGCGACTGGAGCAGGAGTCTTCCCAGGCTGCGCCGCTGCCCGAGCCCACGCCGACGCCTCCGGCTCGATGAACCTCCTGATCACCGGTGGGGCCGGCTTCATCGGGTCTCACCTGGCCGATCGCCGGCTCGATCGCGGCGACCGCGTCGTGGCGCTCGACGACTTCAACGACTTCTACGATCCGGCCGTCAAGCGCGCCAACGTCGCTCCCCACCGATCGAACCCGCGGTATCGGCTGTTGGAGGGCGATATCCGCGACCGCGAACTGATCGCCCGCGTCTTTCGCGAGGAACCCTTCGACGCCGTCGTGCACCTGGCGGCGCGGGCCGGAGTCCGTCCCTCCCTGTCCCAGCCGGTGCTCTACGAGGAAGTGAATTGCGTGGGAACGCTGCGGCTCCTGGAAGGGGCCGCGGCAGCCGGAAAGCCGCGATTCGTCTTCGCCTCGTCCTCATCTGTCTACGGCTTGAACGCCAAGCTCCCCTTCGCCGAGGACGACCCGATCGAACACCCGATCTCTCCCTACGCGGCGACCAAGCGAGCCGCGGAGCTCCACGTCTTCACCGCGCACCACCTTCACGACATGGAAGCCGTCTGCCTGCGCTTCTTCACGGTCTATGGCCCGCGGCAGCGCCCGGAGATGGCCATCGCCCGCTTCATCCGCTCGATCGAGGAGGGCCGCGCCATCCCCTTCTACGGAGACGGAAGCTCGCGGCGCGACTACACCTACATCGACGACATCCTCGACGGGGTGGAGGCCGCGCTGACGGCCCCGGTGCGTTTCGAGATCGTCAATCTGGGCGGCGCTGCCCCGGTGACCCTGACCGAGCTGGTGGCCGCGATCGAGGAGGCCGTGGGGAAGCGGGCGATTCTGGATCGCCAGCCGGACCAGCCTGGCGACGTTCCGGTGACCTTCGCATCTGTTGAAAAAGCGGAAAAACTCTTACACTTCCGCGCCCGAGTCCCCCTGAAGGAAGGCTTGCGAAGGAGCGTCGCGTGGTACCGGCAGCAAAAGCGCTGAAGTCGAATCCCGAGCCCCGAATCCCGAATCCCGCGCTCGCGGAGCGAGCGACGGCATGAACATCTGCATGGTCGGCACCGGCTACGTCGGCCTGGTCACGGGCGCGGGCCTGGCGGACCTCGGCATGAACGTGATCTGCGTGGACAAGGACGACGCCAAGGTCGTGGCTCTGCAGAAGGGGGTCATCCCGATCTACGAGCCCGGCCTGGAGGAGCTGGTCGCTCGCAACGAGCGCAAGGGGCGGCTGCGCTTCACGACCGACCTCAAGGCCGGCATCGAGGCCTCGGCGGCGATCTTCATCGCGGTCGGAACCCCGCCCAACCCGGATGGATCGCCGGATCTGACCTTCGTTCGGCAGGTGGCCGAGGCGGTGGCCGATCACATGAACGGCTACAAGGTGGTGGTGACGAAATCGACCGTTCCTACCGGCACCGGAAAGATGATCGAGCAGATCATCAAGGGGAAGAACGGAACTTTCCCCTTCTCCATCGTGTCCAACCCCGAGTTCCTGCGGGAAGGTTCCGCGGTCGGCGACTTCCTCGAGCCCGACCGCATCGTCATCGGAGCCTCGGACGATCGGGCCATCGAGGTCATGAAAGAGATCTACAAGCCGCTCTTCCTTCGCGAGACCCCGTTCGTGATCACCGACGTGGCCTCGGCGGAGCTGATCAAATACGCCTCCAACGGATTCCTGGCGACCAAGATCTCCTTCATCAACGAGATCGCGCGGCTGTGCGAGATCATGGGCGCGGACGTCGAGGCCGTGGCTACCGGGATGGGACTCGACCCGCGGATCGGATCGCGGTTCCTGCTGCCCGGCCCGGGATTTGGAGGGTCCTGCTTTCCCAAGGATACCGCGGCGGTGGCCGATCTGGCGCGCCAGAGCGGTTACGTCTTCGAGCTGATCGAGGCGACCATCCGCGTCAACGCGGCCACCAAGGCGCGCATGATCGACAAGATCCGCGAGGCGGTCGGTCCGCTCGCCGGCAAGACCGCGGCGGTTCTGGGTCTCTCCTTCAAGCCGGAGACGGACGACATCCGGGAGTCTCCCGCGATCGCTGTGGTGATGGATCTGCTCGCCGACGGCGCCCGGGTCCGGGCCTTCGATCCGGCGGCGATGGAGAACAGCCGGCCGATGCTGCCGGGGGTCGCTTTCGCTCGGGACGCGTACGACTGCGCTCTGGGCGCGGACTTTCTCGTGCTGCTGACGGAATGGAACGAGTTTCGCGCTCTGGATCTCGACGCGCTGGGACAGGCCCTCAAGGCGCGGGTTCTCGTCGACCTGCGCAATGTGTACGACCCGTCCGAGTTGCGGGCCGCGGGATGGAAATATTCATCGGTGGGAAGACCCTAGAAGAATTTGTGATTGGTGATTTGTGATTTGCGATTGGGGCTCTCGAGGAGACTCTGGCCGCCCGCGCCGAAATTGGCCGAAATCACAAATCACAAATCGCAAATCGCAAATCCGCACTTTCACGCGTGAGTTCGACGCGTGAAAGTGCTTGTCACCGGCGGCGCCGGCTTCCTCGGAAGCCACCTCTGCCAGCGGCTCCTGGCCGAGGGCCACGAAGTCGTGGCCATGGACAATCTCTCTACCGGAAACCTGCGCAACATCGCGCCTTTCGAGAAAGACCGGCGGTTCGGGTTCGTCCGTCACGACGTCACGCGATATATCGAGATCGAAGGCCCTCTGGACGCCGTTCTCCATTTCGCCTCTCCCGCCTCACCCATCGACTACCTGGAGCTGCCTATCCAGACTCTCAAGGTGGGCTCGCTCGGCACGCACAACGCCCTGGGCCTGGCCATGGCGAAGAAGGCGCGCTTTCTGCTGGCCTCGACCTCGGAGGTGTACGGAGATCCCCTGGTGCATCCGCAGCCGGAGTCCTACTGGGGCAACGTCAACCCCATCGGCCCGCGCGGCGTCTACGACGAGGCCAAGCGGTTTGCCGAGGCCATGACGATGGCCTACCACCGCGCCCACGGCGTCGACACGCGCATCGTCCGCATCTTCAACACCTACGGCGAGCGGATGCGGCCCCGCGACGGCCGGGTCGTTCCGGCGCTGATCGGCCAGGCCCTGGCCGGTCAGCCCATGACGGTCTTCGGCGACGGGCGCCAGACCCGTTCCTTCTGCTACGTCTCCGACCTGATCGAAGGCATCTACCGGCTTCTGCTCTCGGAGGAGACGACGCCCGTCAATATCGGCAATCCGGCCGAGCTCTCCGTCCTCGAATTTGCGCGGACGATCCAGCGCCTGACCGGCACCCGGAGCGAGATCGTGTTCCAGCCGCTGCCGGTCGACGATCCGCGGGTCCGGCAGCCGGACATCACGAAGGCCAGAACGAGGCTTTCATGGCAGCCTGAGGTGAAATTGGAAGACGGGTTGATGAGGACGATTGAGTACTTCAGGACCTTGTCTAAGGTCTAAGGTCTAAGGTCTAAAGTTCGGAACGCCGCCTTCGAACCTTAGACTTTTAGACTTTAAACGTTAGACCCGTCTTCGCCGATCGCCTCCACCGGGCAGCAGTCCATGGCCTCGCGGCACTGTGCCTCCTCGTTGGGGTCGCGTGGCTGGAGAACGACGTAGGAGTAGCCCTTTTCTTCACTGCGCTGGAAGTTGGCCGGAGCGGTGACCCGGCAGACGTCGCAATCGATGCACTGCATGTCGACGTAAAACCTCCCGGGCGCGTTTTCCGCAACCCGGTCGCGGGGATCGGCCACGCGGAAACGCTATCAGAGATTACCCTTCCCTCAAGGCGACTCGCCCACGGGAAGCTCCACGCTAAACTGAAGATTCGCATGCGCGGCCGATGTTGGGGTGTTCTCCTGGGGCTGGCGGCGTCCCTGGCCGCGGCCCTCGCCTCCGGATGCCGGGAGGACTCCCTTCCCATCGCCGACTCGAAGGGGCGACAGGTCGAGGCCGGGCGGCGGATCTTCGAAGCCAAGTGCGCTTCCTGCCACAACAAGAACGGCGACGGGAAGACCATCACCGCAGGCCGTTTTCCGTACGCCAACCTGATCGACGGCAAGTGGCGCTCCGACGGCTCGCCTGCGGCGATCGAGCGACAGGTGCGCAAGGGGCGCGACCCCATGCCCCGTTTCGAGGGAAAGCTGACCGACGAGGAAATCCGCGAGGTGGTCGCCTATGTCGTTCAGCTCTCGCGGAGCGGCTCGGAAGGAAGGCGGCAGGCGGGAGGCGATCCCAAATGAAACGGCGGATCCCGCTCTTCCCCCTTCCCGGCGTCGTGCTTCTTCCGGGGACTCTCCTCCCTCTTCACATCTTCGAGCCGCGCTACCGGTCGATGGTCGCCCACGCGCTCAACTCCGACCGGACGATTGGAATGGCCATGATGAAACCGGGATGGCAGGGGCAGGGCAGCCATCCGGACATTCACGCCATCGGCGGAGCCGGCGAGATCGTCGAGCACGAGGAGCTCTCGGGGGGGCGCTACAACATCGTTCTGGAGGGCCGATTTCGCTACCGCGTCCTGACCGAGACGGCGCCCGATCCCTACCGCGTCGCCAGCGTCGAGGAGGTCGCCTCCATCCCCTTCGCTACTCCGGAGGAGGAGTCCCGGGTGGTGACACTGGCGCGGGAAGCCTTCCGGTCGGTCCGGTCTGAGATGGATCTGCCTCCGCTTCCCGAGCCGGCGGTGGGCGCCGAGCGGCTGGCCTCGGAGATCGCGCTGCGGCTGCGCTACGCCCCGGAGGAGCTGCAGGCTCTTCTGGAGACCGACTCGATTCCCAACCGGCTCGCGACCCTGATCGGCCGCATGGTCGAATGGCAGCGCCGAATCCGCTTTCTGGCGCCGTTTCGGCCGCGGGAGCTGGACGTGACCAGAAACTAGTCTAAAGTCTAAGGTCTAAGGTCTAAGAGAGACAAGAGCTCGTACACTTTAGACTTTAGACCTTAAACCTTAGACCGCGCGCCGGCGTAGCGACGCCGCGCTAGTTCTTCGAGGCGTTCAAGGCCCGATCGTGGGCCCAGCTCTTGATCGCCTTGATCTGCTCTTCCATCGTGACGGCCAGGGGGACGGTCGCCGCGATCGTCCGGTGGAGATCCTCTTCGGTCAGGGCGCGGTGCTCGGCGTAGGCGTCGACCGTTCCCGAGACCACCGCCTGCTCGATTTCCGCGCCGTTCCAGTTCCTGGTGGCCTTGGCCAGGAAGACCAGGTCGAAGCGCGCCGTCTCCGCGCGGTTCCTCTTCAGATGGATGGAGAAGATCTGCTTGCGCTCCTCTTCGTTGGGCAGGTCGACGAAGAAGACCTGGTCGAAGCGTCCCTTGCGGATGATCTCCGCTGGGAGGAGCTGGATCCGGTTGGCCGTGGCGGCCACGAAAACGAGCGCGCTCTTGTCCTGCATCCAGGTCAGGAAGCCGGAGAAGATGCGGGACATGGCCGGATCGCCCCCTTCGCGATACCCCCCCACGCCCATCTCGATCTCGTCGATCCACAGGACCGCCGGCGAGACCGCCTCGACCGAGCGCAGGGCCCTCAAGAAGGTCGACTCGGGATTGTCCGTGCCGAACACCGCGTTCATGTCCAGCCGAAAGAGCGGCAGGTTCCACAATGTAGATATTGTTTTCACGCAGAGGCTCTTGCCGCATCCAGAGATCCCCATGAGCAGGAGACCCTTGGGGATCGGGATGCCGGCGTCCAGGGCCTCCTTGGAAAAGAGAGCCTGCCGTTTCTTCAGCCAGGCCTTGAGCGTGTCGTATCCCCCCACGTCGTCCAGAGAGAAGCGGGGCGGGACGAACTCCAGGACCCCCTCCTTCTTGGACATCTGCTCCTTCTCGGCCAGGATCTCCAGGAACGCGGGCTCGTCGAAGACGCGGCGCTGGGAGAACACCTTGCTCAAGACGTGCCCGATCTCGTCGGCGGTCAGGCCCCGCAGCGCCAGGGCCAGGCGTTTGATCGCGGCGTCGTCGAGGCCCTCGACCGCAAGCCGCTTGCGAGCGGTTGCGTCGAGGATCCGAACGATCTCGCCGTCGTCGGGAAGCTCGTACTCGATGATGTAGATTTCCTTCTTGGCTTCTTCCGGGATGACCAGCCGCGGCGACACTAGGAGGACGTGGCGGCCCCGATCCTTCAGGCCCCGATAGAGATCCCGCAGGCGCCGCACGATCTCCGGACGGCCGTCGGGCATGGTCGGGAAATCCTTGAGCACGTAGAAGCCCTTGCCGCTGGCCTGCAGGATCGCGTCCAAGGCCTTCAGCGGATCGCGCGTGTCGGGCACCGGGACGCCGTCGACTAAGAGACCGTCGACCACCGACCAGCTCCCGCAGGGAACCTGCTGGCCGAAAAACGTCTTGGCCAAGTGCTGTGCCAGGCGCTCGACGCGGGTCTCCTCCCAGGATTGGACGTAGATCAGGGGGTGTCCCCCGAGGAGAGCCTTGCGGATCCGATCCATGGCCTTGACCGGGGGCGCGGGAGGCGCCGGAGGCGCTGCAACTGTGCTCACTTTGAAGCCATTGTAACCGCAGCGGCAAGACCGGGCGGCGGCGTCCGGCGCCTCGAACGGGAGAAAAACCTTCCGGAGCCTACCGCCAGCCCGCCCGCGTCCTCTACAATGCCGGCGCCGATGTCCAATCCCGAACACATGGCGCTGCTGCTGTCGCCGGAGTGGAATGCCTGGCGCGGGCGCAACCCCAACGTCACGCCGGATCTGACGGGCGCCGATCTGAAGGAGAAGGACCTGACCGGCAAGGATCTGAAAAGGGCCGACCTGTCGCGGGCCAACTTCTCGGCAGCCACGCTGGCGGGAACCGATTTCGCCCGGGCCGTCCTCGAAGCAGCGTCTTTCGCCGGCGCCTCGGCCCCGGGCGCCATCTTCGAGAACTGCCGGCTGGACCAGATCAGCTTCGGCGGCGTCTTCCTCGCCGGCGCCCGCTTCCGGCAGGCCTCGCTGCAAGGCTGCTCGTTCGCCAAGGCGGATCTGGCGGGCGCCGACCTCTCCCTTTCGCGGCTGGAAGGCGCCGACCTCTCCGGGGCCAACCTGGCCGGCGCCAACCTCTCGGACGTCAACTTCCGCGGCGTGCGGACGGCGGGAGCCCAGTTCGACGGGGCGGACCTTTCCCGCGCTCTCTTCGAGGGGGTCTCGGCTCAGCGCGGGTCCTTTCCCAACGCGAACTTCGAGTCGGCCCAGCTGAAGACCGCCGACCTGTCCGGCGCAGATCTGCGGCGGGCGAAGTTCCTCAAGGCCAACCTCCGGCAGTGCGCTTTGAACGCGGCCGACTGCGAAGGCGCGGATTTCTCCGAGGCGGACCTCGAGCTGGCCTCGGCGATCGAGGCGAACTTTACCCGCGCGAAATTCGACCGGACGAAACTCCGAAAGATGGAGCTGAAGCGGGCGGTCTTCCTCGACGCGACCGGCAAGGACACCTCATTTGCCGAAGCCAAGCTGACCGAGGTGGACCTGCGGCCGGCAAAGTTCGAGAGCGCGAACCTTCAGTCCGCGGATCTCTCCAAGGTCGTTCTGACCCGCGCGGTCCTGAAACCCTACTCCTTCGCCGGAGCGCGCTTCGCCGGGGCGGACCTGACCGAGGCGCAGGGGGAAGGCGCCAATTTCTCGCACGCCGACCTCTCGCTCGGCAACTTCCGCCTGGCGCAATTGAAGCGCGCGAACTTCTCATCGTGCCGGGGCTTCGACGCCAATCTCTCGGGGACGCTCCTGGTGGGGGCCAACTTCTCCGGCGCGAACCTCCAGGAGGCGGATCTGCGGTTCGCCCGGGCCATCGGCGCCGATTTCAGCGGCGCCGATCTGTCCGGCGCCGATCTGGCCAACGCCGACTTCTCGGAAGCCATCTTCAAGAAGGCCAAGGTCTGGGGGGCGACCGCCCGCCGGGTCAAGGCGCCTCCGGGAAAAGGCTTCCTTCTGTCGCTTTCGACGATGTTCTCCAAGGCCAAGGAGAAAAAAACCAAGACCCTCGACGACAAGGAAAAGGCGAGGATGAAGCGGATCGCGCAGCTGGAGGCCCAAGCCGACAAGCGGCCGCCGCATTTAACCGGCAAACGCTAGGAATTCAAAATTCAAAATTCAAAATTCAAAACCGAGACTCGAGGCTCGGCAATCTTGAATCTTGAATCTTCAATCTTGAATTACTTTTTCGTCGGCGTCGCCTTGGGCGGCGCCGTGGGCGTCACCGCCACCACTGCCTTTTGAAAAACGGCCTGAAGCGTCGCCGTCGGGTCGGAGGCCAGCGCGAAGGCGCCGGGGCGTCCGCTCACGGCGGCTCGGGCCTCGCCGTGGGACGGAAACAGCCGGACTGTCCACGCGGCGCTCGGGAGCTTGATTTCGACTGTGGCCTCCGGCTGACGGCCCTTGCCGCCCGTCTCCGATTCGTCGGTGAAGGACCGGCTCTTCAAGTCGGCGATCGCGCTCAAGAGGTCGTCGACCGCGGCGGCCGATACCGGCTTGCCCGATGACACCCAGCCGCCGCCCTGCCGCTCGAGCGTGTAGCTGGCCGGGCCGAAGGATCCGGAGACCGCCGTGGCCTGCGCCCGGTCGAAGCGGATGAGGTGCGTGTCGCGGAAGGCCTCGCCCTCCTTGGACAGCTCCTCGGTGATCGAGCTCGCGACGGTGAAGGCCTGGTTCTCGCGTCGGCCGTAAACGGTATTGCCGTCGGAGCGTGTGGCTCCGAAATCGACGGTCGTCGCCACGCCGGCGGCGTCGGCCAGCGTGACGCGGTACAGAGGCGGTGAGAGACCGAGCGAAGACAGGTTCTGACGCTCGGCGGCGGAAAGGAATTCGAGGACACGCAGCGCGGCGAGATCGCCGACCAGCCTCTGCACGGCGTCGTCATCGGCCAGGTCGGCAAAAGGCTGGGAGAGCCACCAGAGGCCGTTCTTGCGCTCCAGAGAGAGCTTTCCGCGTCCCCGCTCGACCTCCAGGCGCGCGGCGTCTGCCGACGAACCGTGAAAGAGCTCCTTGCTCTTGAAGTCGTCGGCTCTCTTCTTGACCGCGGTGGCTACGCTGGCGGGAACGAAGATCACCCGCTGGGAGCCCGCTTCGCGCGCCGCCGTCGCATCGGTGCCGGGAATGTCGATGCCCAGCTCCAGCGTGCGGGTCTGCTTCTTCTTCGCTTCCTTGTCATTTTTCCAGACGAGGGTGGCGCGGGCCGAAGGGCTCTTGAAACCGTAGTCCTCCGGGCGGGCCTCGGCCATCTCCGTGCCGCTTCGCCGCAGGCTGGCCAGCTGGGAAAGGACGTCGCCGACGGCGCCGTCGTCGGCCGGGTACGACTCCGGCTTGACGATCTTCCAGGCCGTTCCCTCCGCCTTCTTGAGCTCCACGACGGAGTCGCCCTGCTCCAGCCGAAGCGACTCGATCTCGTCCCGGGGAATCTCCCAGATCAGGTCCGCCTTCTGCTGGCGCTCGGAAGTGGACGGCATCCGGCGCTCGAAGAAGACGATGAACGCGAAGAGCGCGAGCACCAGCGCGGTCAGGATCAGAAGCTTGCGGGGAGACATCAGGAAGAAATTGTGAATGGAGAATCGTGAATTGCGAATAGGGCCGACAAGCCGGATCGGGGCGGAATCGACAATTCACGATTCACAATTGGCCATTGGCAATTCATCAGTCCCTCCTCCGATACCAGACCCACACGCCCAGGGCGATCGAGAGCAGCGGAAGACCGAACATGGAGAAGAGACCCAGGCGGTTGACCTGCGACTGCGTGAGGGAAAGCGACGCCTGGGCCGGCGTCTTGGGCGGGATGCCGATCAGTTTTTCCTCCCCCTCCAGCCAGTGGAGGGTGTTGACGAAGAAGGTCGCGTTTCCGGCATTGCCGAGATTTCCGTTGGTGGCAAAGCGCGAGTTGCCGACCACCACCAGGCGGACCGGACGGCTTCCCGCCTTCTTCTCGTCCGCGGGCGCGACGGCCATCGCGATCGTCACCGGACCGGCGTTGTCCTGGGCATCCTTCTCCACCTTGTCCAGGTGCTGCAGATCGGTCTCCCCCCACCCCTGGGAGGTGGTCTCGACCAGCATCGTGTCGGTCCAACCCGCGGGCGCCGGCGTGGCCTTGGCCAGAGAGCGCGCGATCGGAAAGAGCAGAGGCAGCCCCTCCTCCGAGAGCGGCCTCACCACCGGGTGGGTCCCGAA
>DATFTF010000171.1:0-10049 GCA_035262245.1 Thermoanaerobaculia bacterium | reverse complement strand
CGGATGAGCTCCTTCGTGAAGAACGGGTTGCCCTCCGTCGCGTCGCGCAGGCGCTTGACGAGCGAGTCCGAGACGTTCTGAGCGCCGACGACGGCCTCCACCAGCGCGCGGTGCTCGGTCGGGGAGAAGGGCGGCAGCGTCAGCGCAACGTAGCGCGGGTCGTCGGCGAACGAGTCGAGCATGCGCGTCAGGGGATGCCGCTTGTCCGTCTCCGTCTGCCGGTAACTGCCCACGATCAGAGTCGGCGTGGGGCCAAGGCGGCGAACGATGTACTGCAGGGCCTCGATGGAAACCTCCGCGCCATGGAGGTTTTCCAGGATCATGACTATCGGCTTTCCGCCGGCGATGCGCGTCAGGGTGCGGGCAAAGAGCTCGAAGATCTGGATCCGATCCTCGGGCTTGCGTTCCCCGCCGCCGGCCGCCGTCCCGCCTCGGGTCTCGCCGCTCGCCGCGGACCGCAGCTCGGTGATCTCCGAGAGCTGGGGAAAGAGGGCGATCAACTCGCCGGCCAGATCGGAAAAGTCGGGACGCTCCGCGGAGCCGCCGGCGTCGCGCGTCCGGAAGGAATCGGCGATGAGCTCGTAGAAGCCCTGATACGGAAAGGCGCGATCCTGCTCGATGAACCGGCCGTAGAGGACGCGGATCTTGCGCGCCAGGGCCAGATTCTTCAGCTCCTCCAGGAGGCGCGTCTTGCCGATCCCCGGCTCGCCGGCCACGACCGCGAACTGGCAGTCGCCGGCGATCGCCGCGTTCAAGCGTCTCTGAAGCTCGGCGAACTCACGCTCGCGGCCGATGAACGGTGACAACGCGGGCCTCTGAATCATGCGACTCGGGCTCGCGACCATCGACATCCGAAACTCGTCGCTGGCCAGGCCGGATCGGTGCCGCCGGAGCGCGTCGGCGAGCTGTCCGGCCTTGGGAAATCGCTTCCCGGGGTCCTTCTCCAGACAGCGCAGGATGATGTCCTGGAGCTCCTCTTTGATCTCCGCCCCCAGCGCTCGCGGCGCCTGAGGGATCTCGTGGACGATGCGGTAGAGGATCGACTGCACTTCTCCGGTGAACGGCGGCTCGCCGACGACGCATTCGTAGAGGACGGTGCCCAGGGAGTAGATGTCCGACCGCGTGTCGAAAGACCGCGAAACGACCTGCTCGGGGGAGAGATAAGCGACCGTCCCGACCAGCGTGCCCGTCTTGGTGAGGCGAGACTCGGAGGTCGCGTGAGCCAGACCGAAATCCATCACGCGCACCCGAACTCCGGCGCCCTCCTCCCGCGTCACCATGATGTTGGCCGGCTTGATGTCCCGGTGCACGACGCCGTGGGCATGGCTGTAGTCGAGAGCGTCGGCGGCCTGGATTCCGATGTCGACGACCTCGCCCAGCCGCAGCGACTGTTCGCGGATCAGGCGAAGCAGGTTAGTGCCCGAGACGAGAGGCATGACGAAGAAGAGCGACCCCTCGTGCCGGCCGAGATCGTGGATTGGAACGATGGCCGGATGGTCCATCTGGGCCACGATCTGCGCCTCGCGCTGGAATCGCTCCTCGATGTCCGGTGCCAGCTCGGCGGAGGAGACGAGCTTGATCGCGACTTCGCGGGAGAGCAGCGGATCGCGCCCGCGGTACACAACTCCCATGCCTCCGCGGCCGAGCTCGCCGACAATCTCGTACCGGTTGGACAGACGGGTGCCGATCAAGGTGCTCCTTCTCCGATTGTTACTTTGCTTGGACTATACGCGATGAACTCCGGCTCTTTCCTGCTCACGGGCGATCGATTCGAGCAATTCGATGCGGACTCTAGGAGGAGGATCCAAAGATGGAGGTTAGCGTATCTCTGCCGCGCCGAAATAGCTTCTCAGCGCTTCGGGCACGACCACGCTTCCGTCCTTCCTCTGGTAGTTCTCCAGGATGGCCACCAGCGTCCGGCCGATCGCGAGCCCCGATCCGTTCAGCGTATGGACATACTCGGGCTTTTCCCCCTCCGCACGGCGGAAGCGGATCTGGGCCCGCCGGGCCTGAAAGGCCTCGCAGTTAGAGCACGAAGAGATCTCCTTGTAAGATTTCTGCCCGGCCAGCCAGACCTCCAGGTCGTAGGTTTTGGCGGCGGCGAATCCCAGATCGCCGGTGCAGAGCGACATCACGCGATAGGGGAGCTCCAGACGCCGCAGGACTTCTTCAGCGTGCCCCGTCAAGCGGTCCAGCTCCACGTAGGATTTTTCCGGCTCGGTCAAGGCGACGATCTCCACCTTCTCAAACTGGTGCTGCCGGACCATTCCTCGAGTGTCGCGTCCCGCCGCGCCGGCCTCGGCGCGAAAACAGGAAGTACAGGCGGTGTAGCGCCGAGGCAGGTCTTCGACCTTCAGGATCTCCTCGCGATGAAGATTGGTCAGAGGCGTCTCGGCCGTCGAGATGAGGTAGAGGCCTTCGCGCGTCTTGAAGAGGTCGTCTTCGAACTTGGGAAGCTGTCCGGTTCCCATCAGACAGTCGGCGTTGGTCAAGACCGGCGGGAACACTTCCAGATAGCCGTGCTCGCGCGTCTGCAAATCGAGCATGAAGTTTTCCAGGGCCCGCGACAGACGCGCCCCGGCGCCGCGCAGGACGGTCAGCCGACTTCCGGCGAGCTTGGCGCCCCGCTCGAAATCCAGGATGCCCAGCGCCGGGCCGAGCTCCCAGTGCGGCCGGGGCTCGAAATCAAAGCTCGGCGGCGTCCCCCAGCTTCGCTCCATCCGGTTTTGCGATTCGTCCGCGCCGCGGGGAACAGATGCGTGCGGCACGTTGGGAATGCGGTTTTCGGCCCGGTCCAGCTCATGGTCCTGCTTCTCGACTTCTTCTTCCAGCGCCCGGATCTCTTCCTTGAGCCCCTTCATCTCGGCCAGCACTTCCGGCGAGGGCTTGCCCTTGACCGCGGAGATCTCGTTGCGGCGCCGGCGCTTGGCTTCCAGGCGGGTGACGGTGTCGCGACGCTGCCGGTCGAGTCCTCCATAGCTCTCCAGGCCCGATCCGGCGAACCGTTCGGGGAAGCGCTCCAAGAGCTGCTCCGCGTTCTCGCGCAGAAACTCGCGTGGTAGCATGAGCGCGGCGATTTGATATCGCCGTGCAACGCGAGTCAACCGCGGCGACGTTTGAAGCGCTCCTTCCAAATGCCCGACGTGGACTGCGTCGTGGTCAACCGCGACGGGGGCGACGCGCTCTTCCGGGCCCTCTCCTCCCTGGAGGCCCAGACCGGCGTCGACCTGTCGGTGGTGGTCGTCGACAACGCTTCGAGCGCCGCGGAGCGCTCCCGCCTGGAGCGGCAGGCTCCCGCCGCGCGCGTCGTGCCCCTCTCGGCCAACCGTGGATTCGCCGGCGCCGCCAACGAGGGAATCGCCCATGGGCGCGCGCCTTTCGTCCTGCTGGTCAACAACGACGCGGTGCTGGCTCCCGATTATGCGGCCCGGCTCGCTGCGCGGCTGTCGCTGGACGGACGCATCGCCGCCGCGCAGGGCATGGTCCTGACCGCGGACGGATTGCGCGTGGACTCGGCGGGGCTCACGTGGAACGATCGCGGGGAAGCGCTTCCCGCGCTCGCGGGATCCGAACCGTCGCGCGTCCCCGCCGGGCCGTTCGAAATCTCCGGGGTCTCGGCGACCGCCGCTCTGTACCGCCGCGAGGCGCTTGCCGCGGTTTCGCCGGCGGGAGACGTATTCGATCGCGCGTTCTTCGCGTATTACGAGGATGTCGACCTCTCGCTGCGACTCGCGCGCGCCGGATGGCGTTTCGTCTGCGAGCCGGGCGCCGTCGCCCGCCACGAAGGCTCGCACACGGGGCGGCGGACCCCGCTGCGCCGCGCGCTGTGGACCTGCCGCAACCGCTGGCGGACGCTCTTTCGCAATTTCGACGGCCGCTGGCTTGCCGGCCGGCTGGGCGGCTTGCTCAAGGCCGATTTGGCCCACGCCCGTCAGCTCGGCTGGCGTGGAGTTCTGCTGCCTCTGCTGGTCTGGCCTGCCCTGCCGGTCCTGGCCTGTCGGACGCGCCCGTCCGGCGGCCTTCTCTTCGATTGGCCGTCCGCGCCGTCGACCGGCATGCGGGCGCAGGGGTGAGCGGCGAAGACGCCGGGGCTTCGCAGAGTCCCACGCGAGAACGCGGCGACGCGGAAACAACTGTTCGCGAGATCACAGCGGTCATCGTCGCGTGGCGAGACACGGGCGAGACCGAATCGGCCGTCGAATCGCTGGTCGCGGCCCGCAAGCCGCTCGGAGCGGGGAGGCTTGAGGTCTCGCTCGTCGTGGTGGACAACGGAGGAGGTCTCGCCGGACGCCACCGGATCGAGACGGCGTGGCCGGGCGCGACCCTCCTGGTGAATCCCGTCAACCGCGGCCTCGCCGCCGCCGCGAACCAGGCCGCCGGGTTGGCCGGCGGTGACGTGCTCCTGTTCCTCAATCCGGACACGCGCGCCGAAGGCGATCCTTTTTCCGAAATCGCGCGGGCATTCGACGCGCATCCGGAGGCGGCGGCTGTCGCTCCGCGGCTTCTCGACGCGGAAGAAAGGGCGAGCGCGACCGGCGCTCTAGCCCCGCCGGATCGGGAGGACCAGCGCACATTCCAGCTGCGCCGCCTCCCCACGCTCGGGTCCGACGCCCGCAGCCTCCTCCTCTTCGATCATCTCTTCCCGGACAACCCCGGACGCCGCAACGAGCGGTATGCCGCGCGCGATCGCGAGACGCCCTTTGAAGTCGAGCAGACGGCGGCGGCGGCTCTGGCAATCCGCAAGGACGTTTTCCGGCGGATCGGCGGGTTCGACGAGAGGTTCTTCCCGGCCTGGTTCGAAGATGTCGACCTTTGCGCGCGGCTCTCCGCGGAAGGGACGATTCTCTACTGGCCCGACGCGCGCTTCCGGCATCGGGGCCGGACGTCGTCGGAGGCGCTTGGCTACGCGGCCTTTCTGCCGATCTACTACCGCAACGCCCTGCGGTACCGCCGCCGCTATGCCGCCCCGGCCCGCTGGGTCTACCGCATCCTCCTCGCCGCCGGAATGGTCCTGCGTCTGATCGCGCTTCCGTTTCGACGCAGCCTTCCGCGCTCCCGCGGCGAGGCCGCGAAAGCGTATCTGGGGACTTTGGCGGTGGCCTCGGGCTGGACGCCTCCCGCCTCTCGCCTTGCGCCTGACGCCCCGTCATGATCGACGTCTCGATCCTGGTTGTCTCTCACAACGACGCCACCGACTTGCCTGTCTGCCTGGGCTCGGCCCTGTCTCAGCGCGAGGTCCGCGTCGAGGCGGTCGTGATCGACAACGCCTCCTCCGATGCTTCCCGCGAAGTGGCGGCGTCCCTTCCCTCCGTGCGCCTCCTGGCATTGCCCGAAAACATCGGGTTCGCCGGAGCGATGAACCTCGGCATCGACGCGACCTCCGGCCGGTACGTGCTGGCCCTGAATCCGGATTGCCGTCTGGAGCCCGGCTTCGCGGCCGCGCTTGCGGCGTGCATGGATGCGCGGCCGGACGCCGGCTCCGCCTCCGGCCGCATTCTCCGCGCGGAGGGCCCGGGCCTCGCCGTGACGGACATTCTGGATTCCGCCGGCATCCGGTTCACCGCATCGGGGCGGCACTTCGACCGCGGCGCGGGACTCCCGGCCGCAGGACGCTACGTCCGGTCCGAGGAGATCGCCGGGGCGAGCGGCGCCGCGGGCTTTTACCGGCGAACGGCGCTCACGAGCGCCCGGATCTCCACCGGCTACTTCGACTCGGACTTTTTTCTCTACCGCGAGGACGCCGACCTGGCCTGGCGTCTCACGCGCCTGGGCTGGACATGCCTCTATGTGCCCCAGGCCGTGGCCTATCACCGCCGGCGCAACCTTCCCGAGCGACGCCGGTTCATGAGCGCCCTCGTGAACATGCACTCGGTCAAGAATCGGTTCCTTCTACGAATCAACAACCAGACCGTCGGAGACTTCCTGGCGACGCTGGTCCCCACCTTCGCACGCGACGCCGTCGTGCTCGCCGCCTGCCTGACGGTCGAGCGATCGTCCTTGCCGGCGTTTTCCTGGCTGTGGCGCAACCGCAGTCGCCTTTGGGAGAAGAGGCGGGAGATCAAGGGGAAGATCCGAACGCAGCGGGAACGCCGGGAACGCAACGAGAACGCCGAGAAGTGAAGTCCGAAGTTCGAACTTCAAACTTTACTTCCCGGCGTTCCCGGCGATCTCGGCGTTCCTGGCGTTTGGAACTCTTGTTACCTTCGTCGTCGTGAAGATTGCCATCCTCGGCACCCGCGGCATCCCCGCTCGTTACGGCGGCTTCGAAACGCTGGCCGAGGAGCTTTCGGCGCGGCTGGCGGGGCGTGGGCATGACGTGACTGTCTACACGCGGTCTCGTTATGCGGAGCCGGGCCGGTCGGAGTGGCGGGGGGCCCGGATTCGCGTCCTTCCCGCCGTCCCGACCAAATACTTCGACACTGTCAGCCACACCTTCCTCTCCAGTCTCCATGCCGCGTTGGAGGGCTTCGACGCCGCCCTCGTTTGCAACGCCATCAACGCCCTCTTCTGCCTGCCGCTGAAGACCTCGGGCGCGCGCGTGATCCTGAATGTCGACGGCATCGAGCGCCAGCGGCGCAAGTGGAGCGTCGCGGGGAGGGCGGCTTACCGGGTCTCCGAGGTCCTCTCCGTCGTCGCTGCCGACGCCGTGGTCGCCGACGCGAGGACGATTCAGGACTACTACCGGGAGCGGTATGGAGCGGCGTCGGCGTTCATACCCTACGGCGGCGACCTTTCCCCGCCGCAGGGGGACGAGACGCTTCGAGCTCTCGGTCTGCGTCCGGAGCGCTACATCCTCTACGTCTCCCGCCTGGAGCCGGAAAACAATGCGGATATTGTGGTCCGCGCCTACCGCGAGGTGCCCGGGGACTTGCCGCTCGTGATCGTCGGGGATGCCCCCTACGCGCGCGACTACATCGCCCGCGTCCGATCGGCAGCCGACGCCCGGGTCCTTTTTCCTGGAGCCATCTACGGCGACGGGTACCGCCAGCTGCTGGCGCATGCCGCGGTCTACGTCCAGGCCACCGAGGTGGGAGGGACCCACCCGGCGCTGGTCGAGGCCCTCGGGTTCGGGCGCGTTGTTTGCTATCACGCCTCCCCGGAGAACGACGAAGTCGCACGCGGCGTGGCGCTCCCTTTCGATGTAAACCGACCGGCCGGCATTGCCCGTCTGTTAAGAGATGTGCTCAATGATCCGGCGAGTTACTCCGTATTTCAGGAGAGAGCACGCCGGAGAGTTCAAGAGAATTACCGCTGGGACGATGTCGCCGACCGATACGAAGCCCTCCTTGAAGGAAAGAGCGTCCTGCCATAGCATCCCGGTGGTCCTGTGGCATCCCGGCCGCCGCGGGCGCGTCTGATGCTGAAACAAAAGGCTCGCGCGATCGCACTGGGCGTGCTCATCGGGGATCTGGCCTTGACGGCGATATCCCTGCCCGTGGCCTACGTCCTCCGGCACGGCGTCCTGACGCGGCTCTTTCCCTCGCTCTTCCTATCCCTCCTGCAGCCGATCTCCCGGTACGCCGTGCTGATCCTGCTGATCCTGCCGATCTGGGGCCTGATGCTCTCGGCGGTCGGCTTCTACCGAAGCCATCGGACGCTGCCCCTGGGAGAAGAAATCTGGGGCGCGATGAAGGTGGCATTCGGCGGCACCGCTCTCCTGGCGTTGGCCATCTACGGCCTGCGTCTGGAATTCGTGAGCCGCTTCTTCCTGGTTGTCTTCGGGATCGTCAACTTCAGCTTCCTGGCGACGGAAAAGATCGCGCTGCGGCTGACGTCCCGATACGTGCGCGCGCACGGTTACAACTTCCGCACGGTTCTGCTGGTGGGAACGGGTCGCAAGGCGCTGCAGCTGGCCGATCTGCTCGAGGGGCGGCCTTACTGGGGATTCAAGGTTCTCGGATATCTGCAGGACGACAACGGAAGCGAGATCCTGCACGACGGGAGATGGCCGTGCCTGGGCAAGATCACCGAGCTCGAAGCGATCTTGATCCGCGAAGTCGTCGACGAGCTCGTCTTCGTGATCGAGAAGGGGAGGCTCCAGGAGTACGAGCAGGCCCTTTTGGTGGCGGAGCGGCACGGCGTGCGGGCGCACGTTTCTCTCGACATCTTTCCGCACGTGCTGGCGCGGCCGATCCTGGAGGAGCTGGAGGGGATTCCCCTGCTTTCCTTCACCACCACACCCTCCAATCCGACCCAGCTCGTCGTCAAGAGGGCCATCGACCTGGTTGCTTCGCTCCTTCTCTTCGTGGTGACTCTGCCGGTCCAGCTGCTCACGGCGATGGCGATCAAGCTCTCGTCAGCCGGCCCGGTCTACTTTCGTCAAACCCGCTGCGGATTGAACGGCCGGCATTTCACGCTGCTGAAGTTCCGAACGATGCGCAATGGGGCCGAAGATCAGCTCGAGGAGATCTCGCACTTGAACGAGATGACGGGCCCCGTCTTCAAGGCCTCCAGGGATCCCCGGCTGACTCTCGTGGGGCGGTTCTTGCGCCGCCTGTCTATCGACGAGCTGCCTCAGCTCTGGAACGTCATTCGTGGAGACATGAGCCTGGTCGGGCCGCGTCCCCCTCTGCCCGAAGAGGTCGCCCGCTACGAGCCATGGCAGCACCGGCGGTTGTCCATGGCCCCCGGCATCACCTGTCTGTGGCAGGTCTCAGGGAGAAACGAGGTCGACTTCGACCGCTGGATGGCGCTGGATCTCAAGTACATCGACACCTGGTCGCCGATGCTGGATCTGAAGATCCTCTTGAAGACGGTGCCGGCGGTGCTGTCGGGGCGAGGCGCGAGATAGCTACCTGTTTCCTCCTCCCCGCTCCTCCGCCTTGAACAGGTACTTGATCGAGGTCTTGGGAATCAAGAGATTCGGACCGCGGTCGCGATTCACTTTCAGGCAGTTCTTGTCGTACCACTCGATCCAGCCGTGGATTTCTTCACCGTCGTTCAACACGACCACCATCGGCGTCTTGGCAGCCATTTGCTTCAAGTAGTAGTAGCTCTCGGCGTTGGTTTGCTCGGCCGGAGCCTGCTTGCGCTGCTGGAACGTGCGGGTCGGGTAGCGCTCGGCGATGTCCGAAAGGTTGGGTCGAATCAGTTTTCTGTTGCCCGGCGCTTCGTCCTCGGGACGATAAGCGCTCCCGGGCGGATTCCGGTTTGGCACGGCTGTCTCTCTGGCTCCCGGTCAGGCGGGACGCTCTGAACCGCTAAACCGGGACGTCTTGAGAAATATTCTGCGACTTTCGTGCCGAAGCCGCCAGATCGGAGGCCGGGCGGCCTCCCTCGTCTTCGTAGGCCAGGCAGCACATCAGGCGTCCGCACATCCCCGAGATCTTGGAAGGGTTTAGGGAGAGGTTCTGGTTTTTGGCCATCTTGATCGTGACCGGGTGGAAGCCCTTCAGGAAGGTCGAGCAGCATAGGGTCAACCCGCACGGACCCAGGCCTCCCCGCATCTTCGTCTCGTCTCGCGGACCGATCTGGCGCATCTCGATGCGTACCGGATGCTTGAGAGCGAGGTCCGAGACGAGCTTTCTATAATCGATTCGAGTCTCAGAAGTGTAATAGACAGTGTACTTACGGCCATCGAAGCTCTCTTCTGTCCGGATGAGCTTCATGGGGAGGCGCTTTTCCGAGGCCATCTCCGAGACGTCCGAGAAGAAGCGGACCTCCCGGCCGACCTTGGCATCGTAGCTCGCCTGATCCGCGTCGGTCGCGGCCCGGACCAGCCGGCGTGCGTCGCGCAGCTGGCACTGCTTGTAGATCAGCGGCCGAAGGGTGATGACCTGAGCGTATTCGAGGCCCTGCTCTCCCTCGACCACCACACGCTGGCCCTTGGACAGTGAGACGCCCTGGGTCTCACAGAAAACGACCCTTCCGTCCTCGTTCTCGTTGATTCGGACGCCCACATAGTGACCGCCCGGATTGAAAGAGTTACCGACCGAACATCCGCCACAACCGGACATGGCTGACTCCTAAGTCGCTAACATAGCACGGCTTGGCGAAGGGGATAGAGGGGCTGACCAGTTAGCTTTCCAGTTGCGCGACCACGCGGGCGA
>DATFTF010000170.1:0-2217 GCA_035262245.1 Thermoanaerobaculia bacterium | reverse complement strand
CGCCGCAGGAAGCGCACGAAGAGGAAGAGGTGGGGGAGCACGAGCCACGCGCCGGCGGCCCCCGGAGTGTCGATGGAGATGATCGCATTGGACCAGCGGTGAAAGCGTGCGCGCTCGCGCTCCGGCACACCCAGCATCTCGGAGATGATCGTGATCGGCAGTGGCAGCGCGAAGTCGGCAACGAGGTCCCCGTTCCCGCGGCGAGCCATGGTGTCGAGGAGCTCCTCGCAAAGCGCCTCAACGCGCGGCCGCATCCGCTCGATCAGCCGCGGCGTGAAAGCCTTCTGCACCAGCGCTCGCAGGCGGGTATGGTCGGGCGGATCGACGTCGAGCATGTTGCGCTCGAGCGGCCGCAGCGACTTCGGGATCCAGGGCTCCCGTTTCAACTCCGGAGCGGTCTTCGCCCTCCGCCGGTCCTTGACGAAGCGGTCGTCCTGGAGGAGGGCCAGTACGTCGGCGTAGCGCGTCACGAGCCACACCGGCGTCCCGTCGGACACCGCGGTTGTGTGAACGGGCTCCTCCGCGCGCAGGCGGGCCAGGGTCGGAAACGGATCGGCCTTGAACGCGGGGCTGGAGAGGTCGATCGGAGTCATGATCTGCGGACCGCGGCAATTCTAGACGCGGCGCCGGGCCTCTCGATTAGGATCGAAGCGATGGACGAAGGCGCACGAGCCCGCGTCGAGGGATCGGCGGCCTGCGTGCCGGCAATGATCTCCGTCCCGTACGGAACCCTTCGCGGAATTCCGGTCCGGCCGTTTCTCCTGGCCCGCACTCCGGTCACCAACGCGCTCTATGCGCCGTTTCTCGCCGCCGGCCTCGCGCCCGCGCCTCCGTGGTGGAACGACGCCGCCTTCTCCTCGCCGCGGCAGCCCGTAGTCGGGGTGACCTGGGAGGAGGCGGCGGCGTATTGCGGTTGGCTCTCCGCGACGATCGGCGGCCGGTGGCGCCTTCCGACAGAATTGGAATGGGAGTTCGCGGCCTGCGGCGGACTCGAACATCCCGCGACGGCGTGGGGCGACTCGGTGCCCCCGGGCGAGATTCCCGACGGTCCTCTCGACGCTCCCTGGGAGACGGGCCGGGGAAGGCCCAACGGCTACGGCCTGTGCGACATGGGCACGATCGTGCACGAGTGGTGCGCGGACTGGCGGGAAACGGAGAGGCCGGACCTGCCGAAACGGCGAGGCAGCCGGGGCGGCTCCTGGCGGCACGCGATCCGCTGGTCGGCTCCGTCCGCACAGAGCAGTCTGCCGCCGGGATTCCGCTACTCCGACTACGGCTTCCGCGTCGCGCGCGACGTCTGACGAAAACGAATCCATACAATATATAGATTGTAAGGCGCGAGCCGTGCGCCTCCGCGCCGCCGGCTTCGGCCAGGTTCTTGCAAGACGACTCCGGTTGCACGCGCTTCGGGAGGGCGGCTGTGAGTCAAGAGGAAGATCGGGCGTCAACGGCCGAGGAAGACTCCGAGTCGATATCTCCTGCTGAAGTCTCGGAGAACTCCGCCGGCTGGAGCCGCCGAAGTTTTCTGGAAATCTCCTTGACCAGCCTGCGGTCGTCGCGATGACAATCGCAGGGCTTCGCATGGCCACCCGCCCGATGGCGCGTGCATACCGTGCTCCGAGGCAAACCACGGGACGGATTTCGGCCTCCCTTTCGATCAACGGAAAACTGGTGCAGCTGGCTCGACCCGCGGACCAGCCTCCTTGATGCGCTGCGCGAGGATCTGAAGCTCGCGGGCACCAAGAAGGGGCTGCAAGGGAGAAGCCGTATGCGCATCGGCATTCTCGGTTCGGGGTTGATGGGCGGCAAGCTCGGAACGATCTTCGCGCGCGCGGGACACGAGGTCGTTTTCAGCTATGCTCGCAGCGAGCGCAAGCTCGCGAGGCTGGCGCGGGAGGCCGGGCGAAACGCTCGTGCAGGCACTCCGGCGGAGGCCGCTGAAAATGCGGACGCGGTCCTCTTGGCCGTGCACTGGTCCCGCGTCGCGGAGGTCGTGAGACTGGCAGGCGGCCTTTCCGACAAGGTCGTTGTGACCTGCTCGCTCCCGATGAACGCCGACGACACCGCGCTCGTGCTCGGACGCGATTCCTCGGGCGCCGAAGCGCTTGCCAGGAAAATCCCGAAGGCCCGGATTGTTTCGGCTTTCAACACCGTGCCGAGCGAGGTGCTCTTCAGCGTCTTCGAGGCTCGGCGCAGAGCCCGGAAGCCCGGCCTCGT
>DATFTF010000169.1:0-7483 GCA_035262245.1 Thermoanaerobaculia bacterium | reverse complement strand
CCTCTCTGGACGGCCGGCCCGTTCGATTGAATCTTCTGTCGGGAGCGCGGAGCCTCGATGCGCTCGTGGTGGATGGTCGAATCGTACGTGTGGCCTCCGTCCGCGACGGAGCGCGCGTTCTGGTTTGGTGCGGGGGCGATGTCTTCGAATTCGTTCGAGAGACCGATCGCCCTCGCCGGACTGCGGACGTCGCCGGCGATCTCATTGCGCCGATGCCCGGGCGGGTCCGGCGAGTCCTGGTATCCGAGGGCTCGCCGGTCACGCGGGGCGAGGTCGTTTTCGTGCTGGAGGCGATGAAAATGGAGCACGCGCTTCGCGCCCCCCGAGACGGTGTGGTCCGCTCCATCGCGCCGCGGGAAGGGGATCTGGTCGAGGCCGGAGCGATTCTGGCGGAGATGGAGTAGTGAGACCCGGGATCTTCGACCGGCGCCCGCCCTGCCTGCGGGAAGCGCGGTCCCATCGCTGATAACGTTGGCCTCCATGGAAGGCTGGGAAGAACACGCCATCCAGCGTCCCCATCTCCCGCAGCGAGTGACGGTGTATGAGGTCGGTCCGCGGGATGGACTGCAGAACGAGGCCGCCACCGTGCCGCCGGAGGTCCGGGTTGGATTCATCGACCGCCTCACTTCGGCCGGGCTTCCGGCCATCGAGGTCGGCTCCTTCGTGTCGGCTCGGGCCATCCCCCAGCTGGCCGATACCGAAGAGGTGTTCCGGAAGATCCATCGGTCCAGCGGCGTGCGATATCCGGCGCTCGTTCCGAACCTCAAGGGCCTGGAACGCGCTCTGTCCGTCGGAGTCCTGGAAATCGCGGTCTTTACCGCCGCCTCGGAGACTTTCAACCGCCACAACATTCATGCTGGCGTGGACCAGTCGATCGAGCGTTTCCGTCCGGTCGTGGCGCGCGCCCGCGAGGAAGGCGTCCGCGTCCGCGGATATCTTTCCACCGCCTTCGGATGCCCGTACGAAGGGCCGGTCTCGGCAGAAGCCGTGCGGGAAGTCGTTCACAAGCTCCTCGATCTTCCGGTCGACGAGATTTCCATCGGCGACACCATTGGAGTGGCTACTCCCGGCGGCGTCTACGAGGTCATCGAGACGCTGTATGAGTCGGGAGTCACGCGCGGCGTCCTCGCCCTGCACTTCCATGACACCCGGGGCACCGCACTGGCCAACGTCTACGCCGGACTGGAATGCGGCATCACGACCTTCGACGCCTCCGCGGGAGGATTGGGCGGATGCCCTTACGCGCCCGGCGCCGCGGGAAACCTCGCCACCGAGGACCTGGTGTACATGCTGGAGGGACTGAAAATCGAAACCGGTGTTTTCCTTCCGAAACTGGTCGAGGCGTCGCGCTATCTCGCAGAGGCGCTTGGGCATCGGCCGCCGGGCAGGTACCTCAACGCAGCGTGGGCTTCCATGGAGGACGCGGGACAACAAACGTAGTTCGTAGCGGTCCCTTCGGAAACACCTGCACGCTGCCTGCTAAGTCCTACGCCCTAAGCCCCAAGTCCTTTCCCGATTGACACCCGCGCCAACCACGTGTAACTTTTTGAGTGGCTGAAGCTTACTTCCATGCCCAAAAAGATCCTCCTGGCCGACGACAGCTTGACCATTCAAAAGGTCGTGGAGCTGACCTTTTCCGACAGCGACTATGAGCTGATCTGCGTGTCCAACGGCCAAAAGGCCCTCGATCGCATCCGGGACGAACGCCCGGATCTGGTTCTCGCCGACGTCGTCATGCCCGAGAAAAACGGGTACGAGGTCTGCGAGGCCCTCAAGAGCAACCCGGCCACGGCGCGAATCCCGGTGATGCTCCTCTCCGGCACGTTCGAGCCGTTCGACCGCGACCGCGCCGAACGCATCGGAGCCGATTCGATCGTCTCCAAGCCCTTCGATTCTCAGCAGCTCATCGCGCAGGTCGAAGCGCTCCTCGATCGTTCCCCGGCCTCGGTCGCCTCCGACCCGGCCACCGCGACGACCAGCAAGATCCCCGTGGTCGAGGATCGTGGGCACTCGGCTCCGGCAGCCCACGAGGAACCGCCCTTCGATGTCGGATTTTCCGCCGAGGACTTCACGGCGGCGGTGCGAATCCCGTCGCGGGGCCTCGATCCCTTCGAGGAAGAGTACGGCCGGGGAGACGTCGACTCCGCGATCGCCGCCTTCGAGAAATCGCGTCCGCAGGCCGGCATCTCGGATGCACCTTCGAGCGCCGCCCCCGCGCCGGTTCCGCCGGAGGAGAGCCGCGAGCCCCTGTCCCAGTGGCTCGCAGAAGAGCCGGAGAAGGCTCAGGAGCCGGCGGCCTTCGCCTCCATCGAGGAGGGCCCCAAGCCCGAAGAGCGCGTCTTCGATATAGATGCCGAGACCACCGTCGCGGTTGCGGGACCTCTTCCGGCCCCTTCTGTCGGGCTGGAGGATTCCCCGGCCGAGATGCCTCAACAGACTGTCGCCCTGCGGCTTCCTCCTGAAGAGCCCGCGGAGGCGGCGCTTCCCGGCGCCCCGGAGTTCGAAGCCGAGGAAGAGCTTCCGCGCCCGGCTTTGGAACCGCCGGCCCCGGCCGCGGAAACCGTCCCGACATTGGAGACCGTCCCCGCCGCGGAGGTGCCACACGACATCGAGATGCTCGCCCAGACTTCCTCGATACCCGAGCTGACCCAGATGCTCTCTTCGGTGGCCCGGTCGGCGGGAGGGGACCTGACGGATGAGCAGATCGAGAAGCTCGCTCGGCGGGTGGTGGAGAAGCTCTCCGATCGCATCGTTCGGGAGATCGCCTGGGAAGTGATCCCCGACATGGCCGAAATCGTCATCAAGCAGAGAATCAAGGAGCTCGAAGCCGGCGTCGAGTGAGGCGGAGCTGGTTTCTGATATAGGAAGGGCCCGCGAGCCCTTTTTTTATGCCCGAAATTCCTTCCGACACCGCGTCGGCCGCCGATTTGAGGAAGCTGCCCAAGACCTTCGAGCCCGCATCGTTCGAACAGGAATGGTATCGGCGCTGGGAGTCGGAAGGGCGGTTCACTCCGGCCGGACCCGCCGGCTCGCCGCGCTTCGTGATGGTGATCCCTCCGCCCAACGTGACGGGCAGACTGCACATCGGCCACGCCTACGGCAGGACGGTCGAAGACATCCTGGCGCGCTGGAGGCGAATGCGAGGAGACCGCGTGCTCTGGGTCCCCGGGACGGATCACGCGGGGATTGCCACGCAGCTGGTCATCGAGCGCCAGCTTGCCAAGCAAGGCATCGATCGCAAGTCGCTCGGCCGTGAAAAGTTCGTCGAGCGCGTCTGGGCCTGGAAGCGAGAAGCCAAGGACACCATCCAGTCGCAGCTGAAGAGGCTGGGCTGCTCCCTCGACTGGAGCCGCGAGCGCTTCACGATGGACCCGGACCTGTCCCGGGCCGTGCGGCGGGCCTTCGTGCAGCTTTACCAGGAAGGCCTGATCTATCGTGGGCGCTACGTCGTCAACTGGTGCCCGCGGTGCGGCACGGCGGTATCGGATCTGGAGGTCGTCCACAAGGAGATCGACGGGACGCTCTACAGGATCCGATACGACGTTCCCGGCGTGCCCCAGGGAGCGGTCGTGGCCACGACGCGGCCGGAGACGATGCTGGGGGACACCGCGCTCGCGATCCATCCGGAAGACCCGCGAACGGCCCGACTGAAGGGGAAAAAGGCGGTGCTTCCGATCGTCGGCCGCGAGCTGCCGATCATCGAGGATCCGATTCTGGTGGACCGCGAGTTTGGAACCGGCATCGTGAAGGTCACTCCGGCCCACGACGCCAACGATTTCGCCAGCGGCGAGCGGCACGGATTGCCGTCGGTCGTGGTCATCGGGCCCGATGGGAGGATGACCGCCGCGGCGGGCGCCGACTTCGACGGGCTCGACCGCTTCGAGGCGCGCAAGAAGGTCGTGGAGCGGCTGGAAAGGGAGGCGCGCCTCACCGCGGAGCCCTACCGCATGAGTCTCGGCATGTGCCAGCGCTGCGAGACGGTGGTCGAGCCTTTCCTCTCCGAGCAGTGGTTCGTCCGGATCGCGCCGCTCGCCGAGCCCGCCATCGCGGCGGTCGAGAAGGGCCGCGTGCGTTTCGCTCCGGCGGAACCCTGGACCAAGACCTACTTCGAGTGGATGCGCAACATCCACGATTGGTGCATCTCCCGCCAGCTGTGGTGGGGTCACCGCATTCCGGCCTTCACCTGCGCAAACGGGCACATGACCGTGGCGGAGCAGGATCCGGCTGCCTGTCCGACGTGCGGCTCGGAGTCCCTCGAACAGGATCCCGACGTGCTCGACACCTGGTTTTCCTCGCAGCTCTGGCCGTTCTCGGTCTTCGGATGGCCGGAGGAGACCGCCGATTACAAGGAGTTCTATCCCACCGACGTTCTGGTGACCGGCTACGACATCCTGTTTTTCTGGGTCGCTCGCATGATCATGGCCGGGATCCACTTCACCGGGAGCGAGCCCTTCTCGGTGGTTCATCTCCATGGCCTTGTGCGAGTCGGCGGGGAAAAAATGTCCAAGACCAAGGGGAACGTCATCGATCCCCTCGAGGCGATCGAGGAGTTCGGGGCGGATGCCGTGCGATTCACGCTCGCCTCGGCCGCTTCCTCCGGCCCCACCGTCTCGGTCGAGCGCGCCAGGATGGCGGGATCGCGGTCCTTCGCCACCAAGATCTGGAACGCGGCGCGCCTGACGCTGTCGCAGCTGGAAGGCAAGCCGGCGGCCGACGACCTGGACAGCCGGACCCTGTCCCTGCCCGACCGTTGGATCCTTTCCCGGCTCTCCGCCGCCGCCGAATCGGTGAACCGGGCGCTCGAGACGTTTCGATTCGACGAGGCGGCCCAGGTCCTCTACGGCTTCGTCTGGCACGAGCTGTGTGACGGTTATCTGGAGATGGCCAAACCCGTCCTCGCGGGCAAGCAAGGCGACGCCCTCGCGCAGGAGACCGTGCGCGGCGTGCTCAAGCGCTGCCTGTCCGATTCTCTCGCGCTGGCGCACCCCTTCATGCCCTTCATCACCGAGGAGATCTGGGAGAAGCTCACGGGTCGCCCGGGAAGTCTCATCGTCACGCCGTTTCCGCAGCCCCGCCGCGCCTGGCGGGACCCGGGCGCCGAGCGGCTCATCGAGGCGCTCCGTGCGCTGGTGACCCGGGTGCGAAACTTCCGCGGGGAGCGCGCCGCATCGCCGACCGAGCCGGTCGAGCTGTGGATCGACGCGCAGTCGCCGGAGCCCGAGCTCGTGGAGCAGATGGAGAGCCTGTCCGCGCTCCTTCGGTACATGGGCCGTCTGTCCGGCCTTGCCTTTCAGGCTCCGCCGGCTTCCGCCACGCGCGACGTCGTGTCGGGCCTTGCCGTCGGTCTCTCGATTCCGGAGAAGACGTCGAGGGAAGACGCGGCCCGTCTGGCCAAGACCCTGGAGGACCTTACGTCGGAGATCGAGGAGCTCGACACGAAGCTCCGCAACCCGTCCTTTTTGGACAAGGCCCCGGCTGGCATCATCGACAAGACGCGGCGGCGCCTGACCGAGCTCGAGGAGAGGCGGCGGCGGCTGGCGGGGGGTGCGTGATCGCCTTCGCCGACGGGGCCCTTCGGGCGCGCGGGTGGGTGACTTTCGAGAACCTGACATGTCTGGCCGCGACGGAATCGTCCAACGATCTGGCGCGCGAATTCATCGATCTCTACTTCGAAGAAGACCAGCTCCTCCCGTGCACGGTCATCCTGGCCCGGGAGCAGAGGGGCGCGCGCGGGCGCAAGGGACGCTGGGTGGCCCCGGCCGGCCGCGGCCTCTATTTCACCTTCGTTCGGCGGGCCGTGCCGGAAGAGCCGCTTTCGGTCCTGCCCATCGCGGTGGCTCGATGGCTCCGCGACGCCCTCGAGGCGGAGGCCGGCATCCCGGTGCTTCTCAAGTGGCCCAACGATCTCTACGTCGGCCGGCGCAAGCTCGCCGGCATCCTGACCGAGTCATGCACTCAGGGGAAGGACACTTACGTTGCGGTCGGAATCGGCTTGAACGTCTGCGGGGCCGCTGCGGATCTGGGTCTGCCCGGAGCGACGACCGTCGAAGAGGAGGCGCGCCGGCCGGTGGCGCTGGCCCCGCTGGCCCAGGCCATCCTGGATCATCTGGATCGCGAGCTGGCGCGTCCTCAGTGGGAGAAGGAAGCCGCGCTCTGGGAAAAGCGCTCCGCGCACCGGCCCGGCGACGCCATGACGGTGCGTCGGGAGGGGACCGAGGTCTCCGGGGCCTATGCCGGTCTGACCGACGACGGATTCCTGCGCCTGCGCACTCCCGGCGGCGAAGAGGTGCTGACGTCCGGCGAGGTAACGCGGTGGTGAAGGGGTCCTCGCACCCGCTTTTGGCGGTCGACATCGGCAACACCAATACAGTCCTCGGCCTTTACGAGAACCGATCGCTCGAACGCCACTGGCGCCTCACGACGCGGCGCGAAGCCACTGCCGACGAGATCGTCCTCTCGGTGCAGGGCCTTCTCGGGAAGCGCGCCGAGACGGGACGGCTCGACGTCATCGTGGCCAGCGTCGTGCCCTCTCTCGGCTTTCCGACTCGACAGGCGTTCCGCCAGCTCTTCGGGGCCGAGCCGCTGTTCGTCGAGCCAGGCATCAAGACCGGTATGCCGATCCTCTACGACGTCCCGCAGGAGGTCGGAGCGGACCGGATCGTCAACGCCGTTGCGGCGCATGCGCGTCTGGGCGGGCCGTGCATCGTCGTGGACTTCGGCACGGCCACTACCTTCGACGTGGTGACCGCCCGCGGCGAGTACGCCGGCGGAGTGATCGTGCCGGGAATCGCGGTCTCCGCCGAGGCTCTCTTTGAAAAGGCGGCCCGCCTCTGGCGTGTGGAGATCCGAAAGCCGGAAAAGGTCATCGGCAAGACCACCGCAGCGTCGATTCAGTCCGGGCTCTACTTCGGATACCTCTCGCTCGTGGACGGCGTCATCGATCGCATCGCACGGGAGCTTGCCGAGAAGCCGCGGGTCATCGCGACCGGCGGACTGGCGGAGCTCTTCGGGTCCGG
Source organism: Thermoanaerobaculia bacterium (assembly GCA_035262245.1). GTDB lineage: Bacteria > Acidobacteriota > Thermoanaerobaculia > UBA5066 > Gp7-AA6 > DATFTF01. The sequence goes on along the minus strand of DATFTF010000169.1, from coordinate 467 downwards.
TTCGGAAAGGATCGAGGAAGTGGATCCCCTGCTGACTCTGACTGGTCTTCTTCTGATCCATGAGCGAAACCGGGGCGGATAAGGAGTTCTACGCCGCCGTGGAAGCGGCGTTCATCCGGCGTCGCGGCACCCCCTTTTTGCTTTCGCCGCGCGATTTCGCGCTCCTCAAGGAGTGGCGCGCCCTGGGCGTCCCGCTCGAGGCCGTCGAGCAGGGAATCGATGACGCCTTTTCCCGCCGGACGGAGCGGGGCGCGACCGGGCGGATCAACTCCCTGGCCTATTGCCGGGACGCGGTTCTCGTCGCCTGGGAACGCCGGGCGGAGACCGCGGTGGGACGCGGCGCCGGCCGCCACAGCGAGGAGGTCCGGGTCGAGCCGGCGCTCGAGGCGCTCGAGGCGTCGCTCGCGGCAGCCCGGACGCGCCGTCCCGATCTCTCCGCGCCCCTCGACTCCGCGTTGCGTTCCTTG
>DATFTF010000168.1:0-4020 GCA_035262245.1 Thermoanaerobaculia bacterium | reverse complement strand
CAGAGCAGGTTCAGAACCGGGTGGGGATGATTGAGCAGCAGCCGCGAGGCTCCCGACCAGGTCGCCCAAAGCAGCATCAGCGCGAGCGCTCCCCCGAGCAACCCCTCGGTGGCCGCGTAGAGCCAGAAGGGAGCGCGCACGGCGGTCTCCGTCGCGCCCATCAGGCGCATGATCTCGATTTCCTCGCGGTGAAGATCGAGGGCCAGACGCACCGCGGAGCCCACCGAGAGAATGGCCGCGAGGACCAGCACCGCCCCCAGGAAAATGCCCGCGCCGCGGACGATCCGCACCGCATCGCGGAAGCGCCGGTCGAAGCCTTCTTCGGCGTCGGCGCTGTCGACCCCCGGCCAGGCGCGCGCGGTTGCGGCGATCTCCGAGGCCGACTGGGTCGGAGCGGACCGGCGGAGGTAGACCTCCAGCGTCGGGGGAAATGGCGGATCCTTCAGGTTCGTGAGGGCTGCGCCCAGGTCGGGGTAGGTCTTGCGGAAGCGCTCCAGAGCCGCGTCGCTTCCCACAATCACGACACGGGCCACTCGACGATCGGCGGCGACCCGCCAGGCCAGTGCGCGGGCGTCCGCGGCTTGTTGCAGCGTGATCACCGCCGCGGGGGACTCACCGCCGGCCTGGACGAGCCGCGCGAGGTTGCGCGACACGAGCGCCAGAAGGCCCGGGACGTAGAGAGCCAGAGCGATCAGCCCCAAGGCCATCGCCGTCTGGCGCGGCCCGGTGCGGGCCACGGACCACGCCTCGCCGAAGACGTAGCGGGGTCTCACGCCCGCGGCCTGGACGGGAAATGGAAAACGGAAAACGGAAAACGATCTTGGAAACGGCCGCGGACCCCGTCGTTTCCCGTTTCCCGTTTCACGTTTTCCGGTTCGGTTACCCCAGCGGCAAGAAGGGCGCCTCGCGCATCACCGACACCGGCTTGTCCGCAAGAACCGAGGTTTCGTGCAGCCGGCCGCGGTCGAGCGTCAGCACGCGCTTGCCCATGCGCCGGACCATGTCGAAGTCGTGCGTAGCCACCAGCACGGTGGTTCCGCGGATATTGATCTCCGCGAAGAGGCGCATGATCTCCTCCGACAGCACTGGATCGAGATTGCCCGTCGGCTCGTCGGCCAGGAGCAGAGTCGGCTCGTTGACGATCGCGCGGGCGATGGCCACACGCTGCTGTTCTCCGCCCGAGAGCTCGGCGGGATAGGCGTTCATCTGGTGGTGGAGCCCGACGCGCTTCAAGACCTGGTAGGCGCGCCGTTTCTGTTCCGCACGCGGAAGGCCGAGCACGTTCTGCACGAAGGAGATGTTCTCGAAGACGCTCTTGCGCGCGATCAACTTGAAGTCCTGGAACACGACGCCGACGGTGCGCCGGAAGTACGGGACCTGCGATTCGGGCAGGACGCCGATGTTGCGCCCGTTGACCAGGATCTGGCCGTCCGAGGGGGGCTCCGCGCGGAAGAGCAGTTTCAGGAACGTGGACTTGCCCGCGCCGGAGGGACCGGTCAGGAAGACGAACTCGCCGCGCTCGATCGTGCAGGTGACGTCGGCCAGAGCGTGCCGGAACCGGCCGTAGTCCTTGGAGACGCGGAAGAGCTGAATCACGGAGCGGGATTCTCCAGGGCGGCGGTCAGGGCTTCGCGCACCTGCGCCGGATCGGCGCGCCCCCCGGTTCTCTTCATCACCTGCCCGACGAACCAGCCGAAGGTCTGCGTCTTGCCGGAGCGATACAGGCTGACCTGGGAGGGGTTGCCGGCCACCACTTCGCGGACGATCTGCCCGAGAGCGCCCGCATCGCGCATCGCGCCGAGCCCCTTCTCGGCAACGATGGCCTCGGCCTGCCCGGGCGAGTCGACCATCGCGGCGAAGACCTCCTTGCCCGAGGCCGCCGAGATCTCGCCCCGATCGAGGAGGCGGAGCAGGCCGGCCAGCCGGGCCGGCGAAACGGAAAAGGAGAGCGCATCTTCCGCGGAAATTTTCTTCTCCTTCATCCAGCGCAGCGCCTCTCCGGTCACCCAGTTGGCGGCCAGCCGCGGCGGCGCCTCCCGAGCCGTCTGCTCGTAGTAATCGGCGAGCTCGCGGGCGGAGGTGATCGTCTCGGCGTCCGCCGCGGAGATGCCGTGCTCGGCGATCAGGCGGGCCCGGCGGGCGCGCGGCAGCTCGGGCAGCGCCGAAGCCGCCTGCGCGATCCAGGCCTCGTCGACGCGCAGGGCCCCCAGATCAGGCTCTGGAAAGTAACGGTAGTCGTGCGCTTCCTCCTTGCCCCGCATGGAGATGGTTTTGCCCGCCGCCGCGTCCCACAGACGCGTCTCGAGCATGATCCGCTCGCCGCGCTCGAGCGCCTGGCTCTGGCGCTCGATCTCGTGCTCGAGGGCCCTGGCCACGAACCGGATGGAGTTTAAGTTCTTGATCTCCACGCGCGTCCCGAACGGCGCGTTTTCCCCGGCGCGTACCGAGACGTTGGCATCGCACCGCAGGTTGCCCTTCTCCATGTCCCCGTCGGAGACGCCGGTGAAGCGAACCAGGCGGCGCAGCTCGGTCAGATACGACGCGGCCTCCTCGGGCGTGCGCAGATCCGGCTCGCCGACGATTTCCACCAGTGGGACTCCGGAGCGGTTCCAGTCCACCAGCGAGACCGAAGGTGGAACGTCCTCGTACGGCGTGTCGTGGAGGAGCTTGCCGGCGTCCTCCTCCAGGTGAATGCGGACCAGCCGGATCTTCCGCGGCCCCGACGGCGTGTCGATCTCGATCGCGCCGCCCGTCGCCAGCGGCCGGTCGTACTGAGAGATCTGATAGCCCTTGGGAAGATCCGGGTAGAAGTAGTTCTTCCGGGCGAACCGCGAGTCGTGATGGATCTGTGCGCCCACCGCAAGCGCCAGGCGCATGGCCAGGGTGACCGCCTCCCGGTTGAGCACGGGGAGCGTGCCCGGAAATCCCAGGCAGACCGGGCAGGTGACGGAGTTGGCCGGGGCGCCCACCGCCACCGGGCAGGGGCAGAACATCTTGGAGCGGGTGAGCAGCTGCGCGTGGACTTCCAGCCCGATGACCGGGAAAACCCGCGTCTGGCCGAGCGTTTCGGCGGAGGACACTGTGAAATTTTAGCATGCGGGTGAGTTAAACGCCGTGAACGCAACGGGAACGCAGCGGGAAGTTGGAAGTGAAGTATGAAGTTCGAACTTCAGACGTCACTCCCGGCGTTCCCGGAGTTCCCGGCCTTCCCGGTGTTCGGAACTCTAGAATGAACCCGTGCCCGAATGGATTGAGAGCACCGCTGGCAACATCGCGGCTTTCGAACCCGCTGTCCTCCCGGCCGGCCTGACGGTCGCGTTCTCCAGCCGCGGCGTGGCGCCGGAAGGCGAGGCGTCGCCCACTGCGTTTCTTGCCAGGCGATTCGCCGACGCGATCGGGCTTCCGAAAATTCCGATCGTGCGTGCGACGCAGGTGCATGGGAACACCGCCGCCGTCATCCGCGACCCTCCTGGGGCGGGCGAGGTCCGCGACGCGGGGGCGTGCGACATCCTGGCCACAACTCTTCCGGGAGTCGCGCTCGTCGTCCAGACCGCCGACTGCGTCCCGATCGTCCTGGCCGGCCGGCGGGTCATCGCCGTCGTGCACGCCGGCTGGCGCGGCTCGGCGAAGGAGGCTGCGGCTTCGGGCGTCGAGGCTCTCGTCTCGCTCGGTGAAAATCCAGCAGAAGTCGACGCATGGATGGGGCCTTCGATCCGCGCCTGCTGCTACGAGGTGGGGGGCGAGGTGGCCGCCCAGTTCGCCGGCGATTTCGTCCGCGCCGACTGCGGCGGCAAGTTTCGCCTGGACCTGATGTCGGTCAACCGGGCGCAGCTGGAGTCCTCGGGCATCGCGTCCGATCGCATCGCGATCCATCCCGCCTGCACCCTCTGCGGCGGCGAGAAGTTCGCCAGCTTCCGCCGCGACGGCGCGAAGTCCGGCAGGATGATCGCGCTGGTGGCAAGGTCTAAGGTACTAAGGTCTAAGGTCTAAGGTACTAAGGTCTAAGGTCTAAGGTCTAAG
>DATFTF010000167.1:0-3333 GCA_035262245.1 Thermoanaerobaculia bacterium | reverse complement strand
GCCGGAGGCGCCGAGCGCGAGCGCCGCAGCCACACCGCGTCCGTCAGCAAGACCCCCGGCGGCGATGACCGGCACGGCGACGGCGTCAACGATCTGCGGGACGAGGGACATGGTCCCAACGCTCGCCGCATCGCGCGAGGCGGCCTTGACGAACGTCGACCGATGGCCTCCCGCCTCCATCCCCTGCGCCACGACCGCGTCGACTCCGGAGGCGGCGACCGCGCGGGCGTCCTCCACCGTCGCCACCATGGCGATGACCTTCACGCCGCGCACACGGCAGCGGGCGACCATCGCTGCGCCGGGATCGCCAAGGCCGATGCTCCAGACCGGGACCCTTTCCTCCAGAATCACGCCGAACGCCTCGTCGATGGTGTCCGGAATCGACACCGGGTTGGCCGTCGTCTCGGGAATCTCGAGTGCGCGCCGGAACCGGTTGAGGGTCTCCTGCACCGCGGCCACGCGTCCGCTGGGAAGCGCGGAAGCTTCAGACGGAGGGCGCAGCTCCGTGTGCAGCCAGAGGTTGACGCCGAACGGCTTGTCCGACAGCGCGCGCACTCGGCGGATCTGGGCGCGCAGGTCCTCGCCGGAGAGCGCGAGGCCCGCCAGGATCCCGAGACCGCCCGCGTTGGAGACCTCCGCCACGAGATCCGGCCCGGCCACCCGGCGCATGCCCGACTGGAGGATCGGGTACTCGATGCCGAGGAGATCGCAGAGGGGCGTTCGAAGCATCGATCTCTCTGCTCCTCGCCCTAGCCGAGCGCCTGCAACAGGTCCTCGGCCAGATCGTCGGGATGCTCGAGGCCGACAGAAACGCGCAGGAGATCCTGCGGCGTTGTCGAGGATGGCCCTTCGCTCGAGGCGCGGTGCTCGATCAGGCTCTCGGTGCCTCCGAGCGACGTGGCGTTGGTGAAGATCTTCACTTTCGAGGCCGCGGCCACCGCCGCGTCCCTTCCTCCTTGGACCCGCAGCGACAGCATCCCCCCGTAGCCGGACATCTGGCGTTTCGCGATCGCGTGGCCGGCATGCGAGGGCAGTCCCGGATAGTGGACCGCGTGAACTGCCGGATGCCGTTCCAGAGCATGGGCGAGCGCGAGTGCGTTTGCTGAGTGCCTCTCCATGCGGCAGGACAGCGAGCGCAGCCCGCGCAGCACGAGCCAGGAATTGAAGGGCGAGAGAACCGCTCCCAGGATGTGGCGCACGTGCGCGGCCCTGTCGGCAATCGGCCCGCGCCGCGCGAAGACGAGGGCCCCGCCCTGCACGTCGCTGTGGCCACCGAGGTATTTCGTGGCCGCGTGGATCACCACGGCGGCGCCGAGCGCGAGAGGGCGTTGCAAAACCGGCGTGGCGAACGTGCCGTCCACGGCGAGCTCGGCCCCGGCGTCGCGCGCGATCCCCGCCAGGGCCGCGAGATCGACGACCTTCATGAGCGGGTTGGAGGGAGACTCCGCCCACAAGACCTGCGTGTTGCCCTGGATCGCGTGGCGCACCTTGTCCAGGTCGGACATGTCGACCGCCGAGGATTCGATACCCCAGCGCGGCAGGAACTCACGAGCCATCTCGCGGAAGCCGTAATAGATGTCGTCGGCGAAGAGGACGTGGCACCCGGCCTGCAGCGACTGCAGGTACGCCGCGCCCGCAGCCAGGCCCGAGGAGAAGACGAGCGCGAGCTGTCCCCCTTCGATCGCGGCCAGGGCTTCCTCCAGACGCGTCTCCGTCGGACTTCCTTCGCGGATGTACATGTAGCCGTGAGGCTTCTCCCCGGACGGGCCGTGCTCGAAAGTCGTCGAGAGGTGGATGGGCGGCGCGATCGAGCCGGTCGACGGATCGGGCTTGCCTCCCGCGTGGATCGCGATGGTCTCGAATCTCATGAAGTGACCTCCGGGCCGATTATGTCGCGGCGGCACGGCGGCTGCCGCTCTCCGGATGTGGTTGCCTCAGGAGCGATCCGCCGATTTGCGGATGCCTTTATATCGGCTCTGACGACTACGTGACGCCCACCTGGTTCCATGCGTTGCGGACGGCCTTCTCCTCGTTGCCGCCTGCTCCGAAGAGATCCGCCGCCGAGGCCGCGGTTTGTTTGGCGCAATCGAAGAAGTCGGAGTCGTGCCGCAGCCGCTTGGTCAGAGCGTCGTACCAGATTTTCCCAACCGTCTCCCAGGCGAAGCCGCCCAGCGCGACCGCGGCAATGTAGAACGCGCGGTTGGGAATCCCCGAGTTGATGTGGACGCCTCCGTCGTCGTCGGTGGTTTGCACGTATCCGGACATCGTCGCCGGCTGCGGATCCTTGCCCAGGACCGGATCGTCGTAGGCCGTCCCCGGCGCCTTCATCGACCGCAGCGCGACGCCCTTGACGGTGGGCGCCAGCAGACCCTGGCCGATCAGCCAGTCGGCCTGCTCCGCGGTCTGCTTCAAGGTCCACTGCTTCACGAGCGAGCCGAAGACGTCGGAGAAGGATTCGTTCAAGGCTCCGGGCTGGTCCTGATAGTCCAGATTCGCCTCCGCGGCGGTCACACCGTGCGTGAGCTCGTGGCCGATGACGTCGATCGATATCGTGAAACGTTCGAAGAGCTTCCCGTCCCCGTCGCCGTACACCATCTGCGCGCCGTTCCAGAACGCGTTGTCGTACGCCTTGCCGTAGTGGACCGAAGAGTCCAGGCGCAAGCCCTTGTTGTCGATCGAGTTTCTGGCGTAGACGTCGAAATAGAGGTCGTACGTCGAGCCGGCTCCGTCGTAGGCCTCATTGACCTCGACGTCGGAAGAGGGCGGATCGCCTTCGCTCATCACGAGCGTCCCGGGAAGGCGGGTCGAGTGCTTGGCGTCGAAGACCGTCCGACGCTTCTCCCCGACAGGCGTCGCCAGGAGAAGCGCCCCGAGCAGATGGCGCCGCCACCGGAAGCGCTCCGACAAAGCGATCGTCGCGAGCGCCGCCCGCCGCTCGTCCGCGGACCCGTTCTCCACGATCGCGACCAGAATGTGCGGCGGGACGATGGAGCAGAAGGGCATCCCGGGCGAGTCTAACTGAGAGATCGGGCTTCCAGGTTCCGCCTCGACTTTGCCGGACCGGGTGCCTCCGTTTGCCCTTTTTCTCCGGAAACGCGCCACATACGAGCAAAGATCTTCCGGATTCGCGATGAGAAGGCTCATGGTCAGGATCCGCCGGACCAGCACGAGCCGAGGGAGGAGAGATGAGGCTGCTCACACCCAGGATCAAGGTGGCATTGACGATCTCTCTGGCGTTCGCTTCGTACGCTCCCAGGGCTGCCGCTCAGGAGCCGGGCAGCACCGCAACAGCAACGACCGCCTGGGCCATCTGCGGGACCGAATTGGGAACCG
>DATFTF010000166.1:0-4711 GCA_035262245.1 Thermoanaerobaculia bacterium | reverse complement strand
GCTCAAGAAGGAGAAGACCAGGGAGGCGGAGAAACGCCTGGAGCAGATCGAGCAGGAGCTGGCCGGCGAGCGCGAGAAGTCCTCGGCGCTGCGCGCGCAGTGGTCCGCGGAGAAGGAGGCGATCCAGAAGATCCGCGGCATCAAGGAGTCGATCGAACAGGCGCGGCAGGAAGCCGTCGAGTCGGAGCGCCAGGGCAACCTCCAGCGCGCCGCCGAAGTCCGTTACGGGAAGCTCCCCGAGCTGGAAAAGCAGCTGGCCGGCGAAAATGCCCGCCTCACGACGCTCCAAGAGGGACAGCCCATGCTGCGGGAGGAAGTCACCGAGGAGGACATCGCCCGGGTCGTCTCCAAGTGGACGGGGATTCCGGTGACCAAGCTGGTGGAGTCGGAATCGTCGAAGCTCCTGAAAATGGAGGAGCGGCTGGGCGAGCGTGTGGTCGGGCAGCACGAAGCGGTGGTGGCCGTCTCCGACGCGGTCCGCCGCTCACGCGCCGGCCTGTCGGATCCCAAGAGGCCCATCGGATCCTTCATCTTCGTCGGGCCGACCGGCGTCGGAAAGACCGAGCTGGCCCGGGCGCTGGCGGAATTTCTCTTCGACGACGAGCAGGCTCTGATCCGCATCGACATGTCGGAGTACATGGAGAAACATTCCGTGGCCCGGATGATCGGCGCGCCTCCCGGCTACGTCGGATACGAGGAGGGCGGCCGCTTGACCGAAGCCGTGCGCCGGCGACCCTACTCGGTGGTCCTCTTCGACGAGATCGAGAAGGCCCACCCGGAAGTCTTCAACATCCTGCTGCAGGTCTTGGACGACGGGCGCCTGACCGACGGCAAGGGGCGGGTGGTCTCCTTCAAGAACACCGTCATCATCATGACCTCCAACATCGGCTCCCAGTGGATCGCCGAGTCGGCGGACAAGGACGAGGCAGAAGTTCAGGCCAAGATCGAGGAGGAGCTGCGTCGCCACTTCCGCCCGGAGTTCTTCAACCGCATCGACGACGTCATCGTTTTCCACCGTCTCTCGCGGGAGGAGATCGAGAAGATCGTCGAGATCCAGCTCCGGCTGGTGGCCCGCACGGTTGCCGACCGGGGCATCGAGCTGACCTGGGCGGCCGACGCGCGGCGGCGCCTGGCCGAACGCGGCTACGACCCGGCGTTCGGCGCCCGGCCGCTGAAGCGCCTGATCCAGCACGAGGTCTCCGACGCGCTGGCCAGGGAGATTCTGAACAACCGGATCGCCTCGGGCGATCGCGTGGAATTGCGCGCCGGCAAGGAGGGCCTGGAAGTCGCGAAGCTCAAGAAGCTCTCCGCGGTGAGCTGAGTCGTTTCGGAAGCGCGGCGATGCCGCAAACACAATCTTTGACGGTCATTACAGGAGGTGTCTCATGACCGATCTCGTAACCTGGGATCCCTATCGTGAGTTTCGGAGTTTGAGCGAACGCGTCAATCGGATCTTCGGCTCGACACCCGCCCGCCGGGCCGAGGAGAGCTTCGGCAACTGGATGCCGCCGGTCGACATCGCGGAAGACAAGGACAAGATCGTCCTGACCGCGGAGCTGCCCGGCTTCAAGGAGGATCAGATCGAGGTTCAGATGGAAGGCGGCGTTTTGACGCTGCGTGGCGAGCGGCGCTTCGAGGAGGAGAAGGAGGGGCGCAACTACCATCGCGTCGAGCGCTCCTACGGGCAGTTCACCCGCTCCTTCACGCTGCCCAACAACGTCGACAAGGAGAAGGTCCAGGCCACCTTCCGCGACGGACTGCTCCAGGTCGAGCTGCCCAAGCGGGAGGAAGCCAAGCCGCGGCAGATCAAGATCAGCAGCGGCGACGGTCCCGCCAATAAGGACACGATCGACGTCAAGGCCCGTTAAGGCTCCGTCTCTTCCAATTCTGTGCGCGCCCCGCTTGCCGGGGCGCTTTTGTTTTGGGAAACCTTCCTCTAGGCTACGGCGTCTCCGAGAGCCGGGCGTCACCGGAGCCGGGGCGGCGGTGCCGCCGATCCGCGCCACGAAAGGAATGGAGAGTTGAAAAGCAGCGTTTCACCGGCCGTGAAAAACGCCGGCCTTTTTCTCGTCCCTGTTCTCGCGCTGGCGGGATGGGGCGCCGGGCCGGTCCACGCCTCTCCCCTCCCCTCCCGACGCACCGAGGTCGTCGAGGTCGTGGAAAAGGTCTCCCCGGCGGTCGTCAACATCGCCGCCGAACAGACCGTCCGGCGCCGGCCGTCGATCGAGGATCTCTTCTTCAACTTCGATCCGCGGCCGCGCACGGCCAAGAGCCTCGGCTCGGGAGTGATCATCGACGCCAAGGGCATCATCCTGACCAACGATCACGTGATTTCCGGAGCCTCGAAGATCCTGGCCACCAACAAGGCGGGGCACGAAATGGAATGCGAGGTCATCGGCTCGGACGCGGACAACGATCTGGCCGTTCTGCGGGTGAAAAAGCCGGGCCCCGCCCTGGCCACCATCCACCTGGGATCCTCCTCCGACCTGATGATCGGCGAGACGGTCGTCGCCATCGGAAATCCGTATGGGCTCTCCAACAGCGTGTCGGCGGGAGTTCTCTCCGCGGTCGGCCGCAGCGTGCCGGGCGAGAACCAGCGTGTCTACAGCGATTTCCTCCAGATCGACGCCCCGATCAATCCGGGCAATTCCGGCGGCCCGGTGGTGAACATCCAGGGGGACATGATCGGCGTCGCCACGGCGATCATCGGCGGCGCCCAGAGCATCGGCTTCGCCATCCCCGTCGACCGGGTCAAGCGGATCGTGGCGGACCTGGTGAAGTTCGGCGAGGTCCAGCCGGTCTGGATCGGCCTCCACGGGCGCACCGTCACGTCGCGCCGCGACGACGACCGCCCCCGGGGACTCCGGGTTCGGTCCGTCGAGCCGGGATCGCCGGCCGAGCGGGCGGGCATCCGCGCCGGCGACCAGATCGTTTCGGTCGACGGGTCTCCGATCGACTCTCAGGACTCTTTCGAGACGATCCTCTCCACGCGCGGACCCGGCAAGGCGATGAAGATTACGCTCAAGGACTCGCAGGGGGAGCGCACCGTAACTGTGGCTGGAGAAACGCCTCCCGCCGACTACGGCATTCGCATCCTCCGGCAGCAGCTCGGAATCTCGCTGCGCCCCGTTCGCGGGGGCCTGCGAATCGCGATCGCCGATCCGCGCAGCGTGGCCGCACAGCAGGGATTGGAAAGCGGGGACCTACTCCTGGCGGTCAACGGCGAGCGCGTGACCCAGGTCGAGGACGTCAACAAGATCCTGTCGCGCGAGCACTCGCGAACGACCGTGCTCATGACCGTGGCCCGCGGGCCGTGGGAGTACACCTTGACGTTTCCGGTCGACTGACCGTCGCAACGCGAGTCGTTTCGCGGATCCAGTCCACGAGACTTGGTCGCGTTGCGAAGAGCACAGCCAGGACGGCAGCGCTGGTGCCCTCTCCTCACTTCGAACTTCGGAATTTACCTCCCGGCATTCCCGGCGTTGGTAAGTCGGAGCTCGGAAACGGCGACGCCGGCCAAAATGAACGCCGCGCCAATAAGGCCGCGTGTGCCCAGCCGCTCGCCGAGCAGCCAGGCCGCGAGAATCGATGCGAAGACCGGCTCCAGGGAGAACAGGATGGCCGCGTGCGTCGCCGAGATTCGCCGCTGGGCCCAGGCCTGGCCGAAGAAAGTTCCCACCGTTCCGACGGAGCCCAAATAGAGGACGCTCGCCACGAACGTTCGCGACAGGACCAGGGGCCGGCGCTCGACGCCGGCGGCCGCGAGAAGATGCGCCGGAGGGGTGCGCAGCAGAAGCGACAGCATACCGGCCAGGACCGCGACCGTCATCAACTGAACGGCGGTCAGAGAGAGGGCCGCATGCCTGGGTGCCCGTTCGGAGAGCTCAACTACGTAGAAGGCGAACACGACTGCGGCGCAGAGAACGAACGCGTCTCCCCGGCTGACCGACCAGCCTTCCCGGGGAAAGGTCAGGAGGAGAAAGCCGACCGACGCCAGGGCGATCCCGATGCCGTTCTCGAGCGACGGGATTCGCCGCGACCGCAGGTAGGCCGCGAAGGGCGTCAGAACGACGGAGAGCCCGGTCAGAAAGGCCGCCTTGGAGGCGGTCGTCTCGACCTGCCCGAGGACCTGGAGCGCCATCCCCGCCCCGAGAAGGAGGCCCACCGCCGCTCCGTCCTTCAGGATGCCCGGCGTTCGACGCCGCCGCGCGGCGAGGAGGAACGCGCAGAGCGTCGCCAATAAAAAGCGCCAGAAGAGAAACGCCATCGGAGGAGCGCTATCGAGGACGCTCCGCACGACGACGAAGGAGAGGCCCCAGACAATCGTGACCACGACGAGCAAGCCGTCGGCGCGCAGATCTCTCGGAGGCGAATCAGCGATCTCGGGCATCGGAAGCTCGCGTCGGCCACCATGGGTGGTAACCCGCTCGCCGGCGCGCAGGTTGCGTACGCTAGCACCTCCGAAGGGCGGACCCGAAGGCCTTGAAGTAGTATCTGCCGTTTCCATGACCCGCGACTCCGGCCCCCGCGTCCGCTTCGCGCCGTCTCCCACGGGCTCGCTCCACGTGGGCGGAGCGCGCACCGCGCTCTACAACCTGCTTTTCGCCCGCCGGGAGAAGGGAACGCACATCCTCCGCATCGAGGACACCGACGTCGAGCGGTCGCGCGGGGAGCTGTCCCAGCAGATTCTGTCGGCCATGGACTGGCTGGG
>DATFTF010000165.1:0-4850 GCA_035262245.1 Thermoanaerobaculia bacterium | reverse complement strand
TGGCCGGCGCCTGAGAGGAGGCTCGCATGCGAGTTCTCGACGGCGAACAAGTTCTGGTGAGGATCTTCATCGGCGAGTCCGACAGGTGGCGGCATCAGCCTCTGTCGCTGGCCCTCCTGGAGCGTCTCCGCAGAGAAGGATTCGCCGGGGCGACCGTCTTCCAGGGTGTGGCGGGTTTCGGCGCGCGCAGCGTGCTGCACACCGCGCACCTGCTGCGGCTCTCCGAGGACCTGCCCGTCGTGATCGAGGTCGTGGACAGCGCGGAGCGGGTCGAAAGCCTGGTTCCGATTCTGGACGAGATGGTCGCCGAAGGCCTGGTCACCCTGGAGAAAGCGCGGGTGCTCAAGTACGCGCCGGGCACACGGCCGCTCGAGCCGTTGCCGGAGAAGCCATGAGCGAGGCCGGGAAAGACCGTGCCCGGCGCCGATGGCCGACGTGCGCCGCCGCGATCGCCAGGCAGCGGCGCTGATATCTTGGCCGGCGTGAGACCGGCCGCGCTGATTCTGCTTCTGGTGAGCGCCGCCGCGACGGCGTGCGCCCAGACGGCGGGATCTTGGCGGTTCACCGTGGGCGGCGATTCCCGAAACTGCGGCGACGTGGTCATGCCGGAAGTCGCCGCCGGGACCCGCGCCGAAGGCGCCCTCTTCTACTGGCACCTCGGCGATTTCCGGGCCATCGGCGATTTCGACCAGGACTTCGCCGCCGAGCGGCGGGCCCGCGGCCAGGCGTTGACGATCCTCGAATATCAGAGGCAAGCCTGGCAGGACTTCGTGGACAGACAACTCGCGCCGTTCGGTGCGACGCCGGTTTATCTGGCCATCGGTAATCACGAGATGACTCCGCCCAAGGGGCGCGCGGAGTTTGTTGCGCAGTTCGCGGACTGGATCAATGCTCCGCCGGTCGCTGGCCAGCGCCTCGCCGACGATCCGCGCGATCACCGGGTCAAGACCTACTATCACTGGAAGGAGCACGGGATCGACTTCCTGACTCTGGACAACGCGTCGCCCGACCAATTCGATGACGAGCAGCTTCGCTGGGCCGAGGGCGTGATTTCCCGCGCGGCGCAGGACGCCGCGGTCAAGGCGATCGTCGTGGGGACGCACGCGGCGCTTCCCGACAGCACGGCCGTCTCCCACAGCATGAACGACTGGGCCCAGGGGCTCGACAGCGGTCGGCGGGTCTACGCCGCCCTGCTTCAAGCTCGCGCCGCGGGAAAGAAAATCTACGTCGTGGCCAGCCACTCTCACTTCTACATGAGCAATGTCTTCGACACGCCCTACTGGAAATCGCACGGCGGCGTTCTTCCCGGATGGATCATCGGCACGACCGGCGCGATCCGCTACGCGCTTCCCGCCGGAGCCGGCTCGGAGGGGGAAGCCCGAACCGACGTCTACGGATACCTGCTGGCCACGGCGCAGTCCGACGGCGCGATCCGCTTCGAGTTCCGTCCGATCGAGGAAAACGAAGTTGCTTCCGAGATCGTGCAGCGCTACGGGCGCGAGCTCGTCCACGAGTGCTTCGCCGGCAATCGCCTGACGGCCAACTGAAAGAGGCTCCGCCGGGCCGTCAGCCGACGATGGCGACGAGGGAAAGAACGTGCAGGCCGATTCCGGCGTCGCCTTCGACTCGAACCTGCGCTTCCGCCGCTTCCCGGCCGATCCCTTTCGTGAAGATGCGCCAGGCGATCTCCTGAGGAATGGTCGTCTCCGCAATTTTCTCTCCTACCGGCGCCACGGCGAGGGTCCAGGCCTCGCCGTCCCGGCAGAGAAACCAGCTTCCACCGCACTCCCCCGACACGTTGAACCGCGCGAAGACGCCGGACCGGGCGGGCACCGACCGGTAGGTGAACGGCAAGGCGCGAAGGAAACAGTCGAGGACGGGATGGTAGAGATCGCGGGTCAGAATTCCCGGCCTGTCCACCGCCAGGCGGATCTGCTGTTGGTGGTGCCAGCGTTCCGTCAACTCGCGCGCAGTGTCGAACCAGTTCGGGGAACGCTCCTGGCCCGCCCAGCTCACGCCGAATGGCGCCTGCCCGAACGGATCGAGCGAAGCGACGTACGCGCAGAGCTCTCGGGAGGCGACCTCCATCAGCGCGGTCAGGACCTCGGGGCTCAAACGCCGGTAGACCCGAACGCCTTCCGCGTTCAAGCCGTCGATCAGCGCCACCAGCCCGGCTCCCGCGACCGGTCCGGCGTCCATGAGCCGGCCGCCGTCCCGGGCCATCGAAAGCTTGCGCAGCTCTGTGTCCAGAAGATGGGCGGCGACGTCCCTGACTTTCCAGCGCGGAGCCACGGTCTGCCTTTCCCAGTCGTCGGGTCCGAGCGAACGCAGAAGCTCGAGCAGCTTCCCCTCCACTCTCGGAAACAGGTGCGCCGTCTGGATCGGCGGCAGCGGCTCCATCCCCCTGCTCATGACGCGATCCTACTTTCGACCCGGCTCAAAGGTCCGCTGCCCGGATTCCGATTTTGTTAGGCTCTCGAAACGGTGAAGACGGGGGCGAGGATCGCGGTCCTGACTTTCCTGGCTGCGATCTGCCCGGCCGTCGTCCGCGCCGGCGACGCGGACGACGTGCGTGGAGCGGAGATCGCGTTCGCCAGGGCCTTCGCCGATCGGGACGCCGGCCGTTTCTTCTCTTTCGTGGCTGAGGACGCCCGGTTCTTTTCGGCCACGCAGGTCCTCTCCGGAAAGGCCGCCGTCATCGCCGGCTGGTCGAAATACCTCCAGAATGCCAAGCCTCCCTTTCGCTGGCAGCCTGAGCGGGTCGAAACCAACGCCGCGGGCGATCTTGCCGTCTCGACCGGACCGGTTTTCGATCCGTCGGGAGCGCAGATCACCAACTTCTTCTCGATCTGGCAGAAGCAGAAGGACGGTTCCTGGAAGGTCCTCTTCGACGCTCCCGGAAGCTGCGTCGAAGAAAAGAAGCCTTAACGACCGCCGCCCTCTCACTTCTCGGCGTTGCCGGCGTTCTGGCTTCCCGGCGTTTCCCTCAGTTCCTCCACCAGGCGCGGTCCTCGCCGGCGGGCGCATGCCCGGCGGCGTACAGGGCAAACTGCTTGAAGCGGTCCGTCGCGGACAGCGGTCCGGCCCAGCAGTGCGGCTGGCCCGGCCCGTAGAGGATCGTGCCGCCCCACGGCGGACTGGCCGTTTTCAGGAATTCCTCCAGCCGATGAACGGCGTTGTTCAAATAGAAGGTGTCCATCTCTCCCGCCGTGATGTGGATCTTGCCGGCGAGCTTGCCCCCGATCTCGCTCCAATGACTCCGGAGATAGGCGTTCAGATCGGTGTGCTCCTTCCAGTACGCCGCGACCTTCTTGTCGATCGCCCCGGTTTGAGGATCCAAGAGCGGCTGGAAGTACCCGTCCGCTCCCAGCGGTCCGTAGACCGCCTGCCAGCAGTCCCAGTCCTCTCCCGACCGGCCATGGGTGCCGAGAGCGCGCTCGTACTTCAACTGCTGCTCCATGGTGGAGAGCACGACTCCCTCCGTGTCGCGCTCGCCGGGCAGGGGCACCCGCTTCCACTCTTCCTGGCGGTACCAGGCGTTATCCCAGTCGTAGATGTTCACAATCTGAAAATTGTGAAAGTCGACCGGGTCGGGGCAGGCCGAGAAGGTGCCGCCGAAGAAGTCGGGATAGAAAATCTGCAGGGCCAGCGATTCCCATCCTCCGGTCGAGCCGCCGGAGAGGATCCGCGCCCAGGGCTGGGCGATCACCCGGAAGTGCGCCTCGATGTAGGGGATGAGCTCCTTCGTCAGCGCCTGGCCGTAGGGGCCGTTGTTGGGCGTGTCGATGGCGTAGGAGTCGTCGTAGTAAGGCGTGGGATGCTGGAAGGTCACGTAGAGCATGCGGGGAAAGCCATCGGACAGCCAGGCCTTCCGGAACTCCTCGCGGCCGCGGGCCCGCGCCTTCTGTGCCTCCGAGGCGCCGGCGGGAAGCTTTTCCTCCTCGCCGAACGCGCCCGGGGCGTCGGTCGAGAAGTGCCCCTGCTCGTAAAGAACGGGATAGGACACGCCGCTTTCTTTCTCGTAATCGCGCGGCAGGAGAACCGTCGCCCCGATCCAGATCGGATGGCCCCAGAACTTCGAGAGCAGAGCGCTCTGAAAGCGCACGCGCTTGACCAGCGGCGTGTCGGCCCGGAGCTCTATGGGAGGGATCTTCCTGTCCAGAAGGAGCCGCACCGTGCCGCCGGCGCGCGGGTCGAGATGCATCCTCTGCGGCTGGCTGTAGAGATTGCCCGGGGAGGACTGGAAATGCTGTCCCTCCCACTGGTCCATGTGCATCTTCACGACGTGTCCGTCGGCGCGGGGGAAGGTCGTGTAGACGTTCAGAAAGCCCTGGACCCAGTAATCGCCGGGCGGTGTGTCGGTCAGATGCGACAGCGGATAACCGTCGGAGGCGGCGGTGATCGCCGCCCAGGCTCCGGGGCGCAGGCCCTCGACGTCCTCCCCAAAGAAGGGCGTCGCCCGATAGCCGCTCGCCGTCAGCCGAGGTTCCGGCTCCTTCTTGCTCGAGATCATGACGAAGACCCGGCCGTCGGCCGGCTCCCCGCGCACCTCGGAAGAGAAAGCGACCTCGAAGCGCAGCGGAGCCTCGGCTGCGATCACGCAGCCAGCCAGCCCGAGGCCCAGGGTTGCGACGCCGAGAGCGCGGCGGCGGGTGCGACGGCGGTCTGCCATCATGGACGTTCTCCCTTTGCCGGAATGCTACCGGACTCCGTGGCTCTCCCTGGAGCGCTCCTCGAAGAGGTTCTTCGTCACGAGCACCAGACCGATCATCCGTGACCTGTTCGGACGGCACGTTGCCGGCCACCTTTCCCCACTTGCCCGCATCAGGCCTCCTTCGACGCCCGGTCCA
>DATFTF010000164.1:0-7257 GCA_035262245.1 Thermoanaerobaculia bacterium | reverse complement strand
CTGCCGCCCGGCGTCCACGACCTGCCACTCGAGATCGATTGCGAGATCGCGCGCATCAAGCTCGAGACGCTCGGCGTCGCGATCGACAGCCTGACGCCGGAGCAGGAGGAGCGGCGGCGGCGCTGGCAATAGGCGCTGTGGCGAAGAAGAGACCCGCAGCCGGGTCCGAACGGGTCGACCTGGAGATCTCCGGCGGCACGGCCCTGACTCTCGACGGCTCGGACACCGTGATCGCCGACGCCCTGGTGGCCATCCGTGGCGGCCGCATCGTGGAGGTGGGCCCGCGCCGCCGCCTGGAGCGCCGCTACCGCGCCCGACGCACGGTCCGCGCGGAAGGACAGCTCGTCCTGCCCGGCCTCATCAACGCGCACACCCATGTGGCCATGACCCTCCTGCGGGGCGTGAAAGACGACGTCGAGCTCATGACCTGGCTGACGAAATACATGTTCCCGCTCGAGGCGCGGTTCGCCTCGCGCGAGTTCGTGCGCTGGGGCACGCTCCTTGCCTGCTGGGAGATGATCGCCTCGGGAACGACGACCTTCGCCGACGGATACTTCTTCGAAGAGGAGGTCGCCAAGGCCGCCGACGAATCCGGGCTGCGCGCCTTTCCGGGCCAGGGCATCCTGGACGTTCCCACGCCAGACGCGAAAACCGCGGCGGAGGGGCTAGCGCGCGCGGAGGCGTTTCTCTCCGGCTGGGCGGGACATCCGCGCATCACGCCGTCTCTGTTTCCCCACTCCTGCTATACGGTCGGACCGGAGACCTTTCGGCGGACGTCCGCGCTCGCGGCGCGCTATAGCGCTCCCATTCTGACCCATCTCTCGGAGTCGGCCGGGGAGCTGGCCATGGTCCGCGAGCGCTACGGCACGACGCCCGTTCGGCATCTCGCGCGGCTCAACCTTCTCGACCGCCGGTGGACGGCCGCCCATGCGGTCGTCGTGGACGAGGAGGAGATTGCGCTCCTGGCGGACGCCGGGGTGGGCGTGGTGCACTGCGCCGAAAGCAACATGAAGCTCGCGAGCGGCGTGGCCCCGGTAGCCAAGATGCTGGCAGCGGGCATTCCGGTGGGACTGGGCACCGACGGCGCCGCCAGCAACAACGATCTCGATCTCTTCGGCGAGATGGGGAGCGTCGCCCGGCTCCACAAGGTCCAGACGCTCGATCCGACCGCCGCCCCGGCCCGCCAGGTTCTGCGCCTGGCGACGACGGGGTCGGCCGCAGCGCTCCACCGGGAGAGCCAGCTGGGATCGCTCGAGGCCGGCAAGCGCGCCGACGTCATCGCGGTCGACGTCTCCGGCCCCAACGCTCTGCCGCTCTTCGATCCCTGCTCGCACCTGGTGTATTCGGCGCACGCGTCTTCGGTGCGCACGACGGTGGTCGAGGGAAGAGTCCTGATGGAGAACGGGCGGGTGCGGACTCTCGACACCGCCGCGATCGCCCGGGCGGCCTCCCGGTACGGGCGCCGGATCTCCGCGGCCATCCAGACCGAGCCTCTCAGCTCTTCGGGAGCCAGCGCGCCGAAAAGACCGTGAGGGCGAGCGCCGCATAGGCGGCCGCGAAGTGGAAGGGGACCGGAGAGGGGGCGCGCCAGGGAAGAAAGAGCGTGCCCATCGCGGCCGGAGAGTGGATCACGCCGAAGAGGCAGAGCACGGCGGCTGCGAGAAGAGAGAGCGCGCTCGAGCCGAAGCGCCGGTCGATCAGGGCCGCGGTGGCCGCGCCCCACAGGAGCGCGGTGATGATGAACCCGTTTCCCAAGAGCTGCATTGCCCGAGCCGTCTCTGCCACTTCGCCGGGGAGCGCGGCGAGCCCGCCCCGCGGCAGGAGCGCTCCCGTCTCGATCGTCAGCAGGAAGGCGAGCGACGGCAACGTGGCCAGGGCGACAGCCGGGGCGTGACGCGACGGCGTGACGGTGAAGGCCTGGGCCAGCACTTCGATGCCGATGTAGAGAAGGATCGGCGCGACGGCCGCGGCCGGGATCCAATCGATGAGAAACGGCAGATATCCCAGCGCTCCGCCCAGTCCGATGAAGAGGCCGGTGGCCAGCGTGTAGCCGGAGCCCGCGCCCATTTTTTTGTAGGCGGGATGCCCGATGTAGGGCGTGCTTTCGACAACGCCTCCGCACAATCCCGCGGCGATGGTGGCCAGCCCCTCGGTCGCCACGATGGCCCGCGTGTCGTACTCGTCGCCGGCGGCGGCCGCGCTCTCGGTGTTGTCGATTCCGCCGACGACCGTGGTCACGGCGAAGGGAAGGGCGATCGGGAGGTAACCCCAGGCCAAGGAGAGCCCGCCGAGAAACGCAAGAGTGGGCCAGGGGAAGGCGACGTGGAGCTGCCGCGTCGCTTCCGCCGCAACGGACCCGAGTGGATTGGCGATCCCCGCGGCCCGGAGAGCATGGAAGACCGCGACGCCCAGGACGACGGAGGCAAAGACGCCGGGGATCCCGAACGGAAAACGCGCGTGTCCCAGAAGCGTCACCAGGATCACTCCCAGGGCCACGAAGCCGACGATGGGATTGGCGAAGATTTTGAGCAAGGGGAGGAATCCGATCAACGCGAGCCCCGCCCCTCCGATCGAGCCCAGGAGCGCCGCACGCGGAACGGCGGCGCGGACGGCGTTTCCGGCCAGCGCCAGCCCCGTCTTGAAGAGCCCGACCAAGACCGTGACGGCCATCCCCATCTTCCACGTGAGCATCGCGTCGCCCGTCGCCAGGTAGGCCGGCCCGAGAACGGCGAAGGACATTCCGAAGACGCTCGGAGCGTTCAACCCGAGCGGCATGGCCGTGACGTCGCTGCGCCCGGTCCGCCGCGCCAGCCTCCGCGCCATCGCCGCGTAGATCAGGTCTCCCGCCAGCACACCCACCGCGGTGCCCGGAACCATCCGGTAGAGGACGATCTCTTTGGGAAAGTGGAAGGCGCCCACCAGGATCGCGGCGAGGATCACCAGGTTCGCCACGTTGTCGAACATCAGGGCGAAGAAGGCGTTGACGTCGCCGGAGCGAAACCAGCCCGATCGAGTCAACGTGCCTCCTTGGCGGCCGCTGGACTCGCGGTCAAGAAAAAGGCGGCCGGACTGTCCGTCGCGGCCGCCTGCGGGTCGTGAGCTTTAAGCCCTACGTCCTGAGTCCTACGTCCTTCATCAGAACAGCACCCGCAGTCCCAGCTGCACCTGCCGCGGATCGCCCGCGCCGCTCTGGACGGTGCCGTCGAAGTTGAAGACCAGGTTGGTGACCTCGGGTCGGTGGATGTTCTTGCTGTTGAAGAGATTGAAGATCTCGATCGAGGGCTCGATGGTGACCGACGAGATCAAGAAGCCCCGCGAAATCCGGAAATCGAGCGAGGAGAACTGGTTGTCTTTGCGCCCGAGGTTGCGCCGCGTGACGGTCCCGTCGGGGTTGATCCGGTCCTGCGGAGTGTTGGTCGGAACCCCCGCGGCCGTGACGTCGAGCGGCTGCGCCGACCGGTAGGAGTAGCGCAGGTTCACGTCGATGGCTCCCGGCGTCTCGTAGAGAAGGTAGGCGTTGACGCGATGGCGCTGGTCGCGGTCGGAGTAGCCCCATTCCCTCGAGAACTCCGCGGTGGGATCGGCGGGATCCTCGAAGATCTTGGCGTACCGGAAGGTGAAGGGGTCGCGCTCGTTGTCGTCGTCGGACTTGTCCTTGGAGTAGGTGTAGTTGGCCTGGAATGCCCAGTGGTTGGCGAAGGGCCTGTTGACGCCGATGGTCCAGCCCCAGAACTTGCTGTGGGCCGTGGACTCGACGGTCGTCAGGGTCCCGACTCCATTGGTCCCGTCGGTGCCGAGGCCGGTCGACCAGGGTGAGCCCAGCTCCGCGGCGTTGCGGTCGACGAAGCGCGTGATGTGATCGCCCTTGGCCCAGTTGTACTTGAGCAGCACCGCGATTCCCTGGTACACCTCGTGCTCCGCCGAGGCGCTCCAGGAGAACGTGCGCGGATTCTCGAAGTTCTTGTCGAAGACGAAGACGCCCGGGTGGTCGGGATTGCCGATCTCGGACTGGGGGATCAGGTTCGGATAGGCCGGCGGCAGCGGTCCGCCGAAGTTGCGGAAGGTGCTGTCGCGATAGATGGTCTGCCCGCGGCTGCCGTCGGTCGAGCGCGAGGAGGCGAGCGAAAGGCCCGGAACGCGCCCGTAGAAGAGCCCGGCGGACCCGCGGAGAACGGTCTTGCCGTCGTTCTTGGGATCCCAGGCGATGCCGAAGCGCGGCTGCCACATCTTGTAGTCCGAGGGGATCGTGCCGTCTCCGGGGAATTCGTGGCCCTTGCTCGTCTGGCCGATGAAGGGCGCGTAGAAGAGCTGGTCCTTGGGAGTGATGAGATCCGGTTCGATCTCCGCTTCCCAGCGCAGGCCCGCCTGGATGGTCAGGCCCGCTACCGGCTGCCAGACGTCTTGCACGAAGACGGCCGGCTCATGCTGGGTGATCGTCTGCGTGCCCGCTTCGTCGGCGGTCAGGCCTCCGACGCCCGCCTGCTGGAGGTAGAGGATGACCGGTCCGGTCACCGTCGTCCCCGCCGGGCAGTTGCCGTTGGGGTTCGAGCTGCCGTTGGAGCACTCGACGTAATTGGGATTGTTCAGGTAGTTCAGGAATCCGCTGGTCGAGCTGAAGATGAACCGGCCGTTCTCGAAGCCGCGGAAGGTCTGGAACGCCGACACCTTGTTGTACTCGACGCCGGCCTTGAAGGTGTGCTGGCCCGTGATGTAGGAGACGTTGTCGACGAATTGCAGGCGGATGTCGTGGTAATCGACAGGGATGAAGAAGGGCTCGCCGAACCGGTAAGTCTTGGCGAAGTCAAACGCCGTGTCCGGCAGCGGCCGGTCCTGGCCGGTGATGAGGGGTCCCGGGTAGGGGCGCGGCCGCTCCTCCCGCGCCCACTGCGCGCGGAACTCGTTGGAAAGCGTGCCGGTGAAGGTCGAGAGCACGGAAAGCGTTCCGGCGTTGGAGTAGTCCCTCTCGTCGGCGTTGGCGCTGCGGCCCCAGGAGTTGACGTCGAAGGTCCCGTTGTTCTGGTCCGACCAGGTGTAGTTGTAGCGGCCGGTGATGAGCGTCTGAGGCGTCGCCTGCCAGTCGAGCTTGCCCAGGAACACCCGGGCATCGTTGGTGCGGTCGATCGGGCCGTTCTCGTCCGGACTTCCCAGCGAGGCGAAGGCGGCCACCACGTCGGGCTCGATCCGGTTGGGATCGGTCTGCTTTTGGGAGCGGTTGCGCTGTCCGTCGAAGGCCAGGAAGTAGAAGAGGGTGTCCGTCTTGATCGGACCGCCCAGCGTGGCGCCCAGCTGTTCCTGGTTGTAGTTGTTGGGGTCCTTGGTGCCGTCGGCGAGCTGGGGCTGGGCGGAGAGGGAGTCGTCCTTGTAATAGAAGTGCGCGCTGCCGTGGATGGTGTTGGTTCCCGACTTGGTCACCACGTTCACGAATCCGGACTGTGAACGCCCGAACTCGGCGTTGGCGCCGTCGGCGACCACCACCACTTCCTGGACGGCGTCGAGGTTGAACGTGAAGGCCGGCCGCTGCCCGCCGCGCTGCTCTCCGAAGAAGGGGTTGTTGAAGTCCGCGCCGTCGACGGAGATATTGTTCTCGATTCCCTTCTGGCCGTTGATGGACAGCTCGTCGCCGTCCGGCCCCTGGACGATCGTCACCCCGGGCGTCAGATGCGTGTAGTCGAGAAAGTTGTGGCCGTTGTTGGGGAGATTCTGGACCGCCTGCTCTTCGATGCGGGTCGCGCCCTCCGTTCGGGTCTTCTCGACGACCGGCGCCTCGGCGGTGACCTTCACCTCCTGCTGCACGCTGGAGATCTCGAGCTTCAACGGGAGGGTGATGGTCGCTCCGACCTCGAGCGTGAGCCCCTCGCGGACCAGGGTGGTGAAGCCCTGCAGGCTCGCCGTGACCCGGTAAGAGCCGAGGGGAAGCTGCAGCGCCCGGAAGCGTCCTTGTCGGTCGGTCGTCAGTGTCTGCTCGTAGTTGGTTCCGATGTTGCGAACCACGACCGTCGCGCCGGGCAGCGCCGCTCCGCTGGCGTCGACGACCGTTCCTTCGATGACTCCGGTCGTGGCCTGGGATTGTGCGCGAATCGTGGAGACCAGGGAAAACAGACACAGAACCGCCGCCAGTACGCCGCGAGCGTAAGTCCGCATGCGTTCCTCCTCTATTTCGAAACCGCCGCCGGGCCGGTTAGATGGGTGTAAATCTTTCGCGAACGTTGGGAGAAGTCAAGTTAACAGTTCGCCTTTTCGTCTCGCGGACGGAGCGGGTGCGTGCGATCGTTATTGCCGTGGATCGCCGGCCGTCGCCGCGCGCATGAGTGAGGAGGACCCATGTTCCAACTGGCCATCCCCTGGTTCGAATTCGTGGTCCGCGGGGTGATCGTCTATGTTTTTCTTCTGGTTCTGCTTCGGCTGACCGGCAAGCGGCAGGTCGGTCAGCTCGCCCCCTTCGACCTGGTCCTGCTGTTGGTCCTCTCCAACGCGGTCCAGAACTCGATGAACGGCGGTGATAACTCTTTGATCGGCGGGCTGATCTCGGCGACCACCCTGGTTCTGCTCAACTACGGCATCGGTTATTTGACTTTCCGCGACAAGAGAATCGAGGGGCTGGTGGAGGGGCATCCGCAGGTCCTGATCCACAACGGGAAGCTGTACTCCGAGGTTCTGCGGGATTCGCAGATGACCCGCCACGAGCTCGACGCCGCGCTCCGGCAGGCCGGATGCACCTGCGTGGAGGATGTTCACATCGCGGTCCTGGAAAACAACGGGACGGTGAGCGTCACCGGCCGGACCCGGGCGGGGTCGTCGGGGACTCCCCCGGGCGGAGCTTGAGACGAACGGGGCTCTGCCCCGCGCCGGCGCGGGCTCGGAGCGAGTAGCCAGAGAGTGTGAAGACCGCGCAGAGAAAGGCGACGGCCGATAGAGCGGAGACCCGGCTTCCGAGGATCGAGGAGGGATCGCGAAAGGTGAGGGTGATCGCAGAACCGGCGGCCGCCGGCTGATGCAGCCGGAGAGAGAGGTTGCCGGCTCCGTTGCGGGTGACAAGACCCAGGGACGAGCTCCAGAGAGGATGAAAATTCTGGTTGAAGACGATGCGTGCGCCCGGCGGGGAGCCGGCGGGCAGCTTCAAGTCGATGCGGCT
Organism: Thermoanaerobaculia bacterium; assembly: GCA_035262245.1. Taxonomy (GTDB): domain Bacteria; phylum Acidobacteriota; class Thermoanaerobaculia; order UBA5066; family Gp7-AA6; genus DATFTF01. The sequence continues at coordinate 125 of DATFTF010000164.1, read as the reverse complement.
CCAGCCGTTCCACTCCGCGACGACGGGGATCGAAACTCCATGATCGTCACGGGCCTGGAGGACCAGAGCGGTGCCGGGGCTGATCGCGCCCTGGATGTAATCGTGCTCGTTGTACGCGTCGATCA
>DATFTF010000163.1:0-3770 GCA_035262245.1 Thermoanaerobaculia bacterium | reverse complement strand
GCCGGAAATGCGGAGAGAAGGACCGCGGCCAGAACGCCCACCGGTAAGGCGACCGCCGCGGGAGGACCGAGTCGTCGCAGGGAGGCTCTCATCGCGAAAGCCCGCGGATCATACATTCTTTCCGGGAATCACATAGACTCTCGGCTTCTCCGTCATGAGGATTCGAGTCAACTGACGCAAGGAGGAAGACACATGTTACGTCGTCGTTTTGTCGCTCTGGCATTCGGCCTGACCGCCGCAGCGTCGCTGGCGCTCGGCCAGACGACATCCACGAGCACGAGCACCGGCACCACTCCGCCGGCGCCGGCCCGCAAGGCCGCCAGCCCGTCCGGCACCGCTGCCACGCAGGTCGGCGGATCGTGGAGCGCGCCGGACAAGGATGGCGAGCAACGCTACCAGGGAGGCAAGTGGATCGAGATCACCTACAGCCGCCCGATCCTGAAGGGCCGCACCAACGTCTTCGGGTCGGGCGCCGACTACGGCAAGAAGGTGAATGCCACCGCGCCGCTTTGGCGCGCGGGAGCCAACCAGACCACCCGCCTGAAGACCGAGGTTCCCCTGGAGATCGGCGGAAAGCGCGTCGCGCCCGGCGAGTACAGCCTCTTCGTGGACCTGAAGGAAGCCGGCTGGACGCTGGTGATCTCGACACAGCCGATCCAGGAGAAGTACGACCCGAACGAGAAGGCGGCGACCTGGGGAGCGTACAACTACGATCCGAAGTACGACGTCGTACGCGTACCCATGGTCATGTTGAAGCCGGCGGTTTCCATCGACCAGTTCAGCATCGGTTTCGTGGACATGAGCGACAAGGGCGGAAAGCTCGCCATGGCGTGGGAGAAGACGGGAGCGGTCGTTCCGTTCACCGTCGCTCAGTAAGTCCGTCGCCTCCGCTGCGGAAAAGGTCTGCGCCTGTGGCGCACCGGCCTGTGGCTCGCCCAAAGGGGCTCGACCGCAGGCCTGACCGTTTGCCTCCGCTCCGGCTCCCCGCGGCGCGCGCCTCCACCCTCGGTTACGTCGGGTGACTACGCGCGCCGCGGACCGGGGCTCCTCTCGTTACTCCTTGCCGACGCGCCGCAATCCCTCGCCTAGGACATCTCTACATGTGTTGCTTGCGGCCGCGGCGTAGTGACGCCGGGGCTCAAGCGGCCCACGATCTCTCCCTTTTCGACCTGGCGACGTTCCCTTTGCTACTGTTATCGCACCAAAGGGAAAACGTGACGAATAGAGCTTCGTTCACCGCCTGCGCCGTCGGGCTCGCCCTGGCCGCCGGGCTGGCGGCCCAGGAGCGCGCCATCCCTTTCTGGGACGACAAGGTCCCCGCGGCGATCCGCGCGGAGATCGACGGCGTCGCGGCGCTGGAGACGATCCGGGAGCTGGGACGTTTTCACCGCGTTCAGGGCTCGCCCGGCTTCGCCGCGGCGGCCGAGCACATGCGCCGGAAGGCCGAGACTGCCGGCCTGTCCGGCGCCACCCTCGAGCGTTTCCCGGCGGACGGCAAGGCGGCCTACGCCCACTTCAAAAGTTACCTCGGATGGAATCCCGTTTCCGCCATTCTCGAAGAGGTCGCGCCACGCCCCCGCGTCATCGCCCGCTACCCGGACCTGCCGGTCCTGCTCGCCGACTACAGCCAGGACGCCGACGTCACCGCCGAGCTCGTCGACGTCGGCAAGGGCACGGATTCGCGCGACTTCGAAGGCAAGGACGTGCGCGGCCGGATCGTGCTCGCCGACGGGTCGCTGCCCGCGGTGCACCGGCGCGCCTGCGAGGAGCGCGGCGCGGCCGGATTCCTCTCCGACTTTCCCAATCAGCACACGCCGTGGTCCGACGAGGAGCGGGACGCCATCCGGTGGGGGCATCTCTCGCCCTACCAGCCCGCCAACCGCTTCGCGATGATGGTCTCGAAGCGGCAGGCCGGCGAGCTGCGCAGCCGGCTGGCGGCGGGCGAGAAGCTCCGGCTGCATGTCGTCGTTCGAGCCCGGATGGTTCCGGCCACCTACGATGTCGTCGTGGCCACGATCCCGGGTGCGGATCCCTCGGCCGGCGAGGTGGTCCTGACCGCGCATCTCTGCCACGAGTCGGCCGGCGCCAACGACAACGCCTCGGGAAGCGCCGCGATCCTGGAGGTCGGCCGGGCTCTTTCGGCCGCCATCCGAAAGGGGACGCTCCCCCGGCCGCGCCTCACAATACGCATATTGTGGCTTCCGGAGATCACCGGTTCCCAGGTCTATCTCGTTCGCCACCCGGAGATCGTCAAGCGCGTCGCCGCCGGCATTCACATGGACATGGTCGGGGGAACCCTGGCGGCCACCCGCGGGACGTTCCACCTTTCACGGACCGCCGAGACTCTCCCCCACGTCGCCAACGCGATCGCGCGCGCCTTCTTCGATCAGGTCGTCCGGGCTTCGGCGCACTACGCCGAGCGCGGCGACGACCCGTACGCGGGCTTCGTCTGGCCGCCCGGCTCGCGCGAGGCGTTTCTCGGCGACGTCCGCGGCTACGAGATGGGGAGCGACCACGATGTCTTCCAGGCCGGCGGGTTCCGCATCCCCATGGTTTATTTCCACGACTATCCCGATGTCACGATTCACACGCAGAAGGATCAGCCCGAAAACATGGACGCGACCAAGCTCGGCCGCGTCGCCTACATGGGCGCCGGGATCGCCTGGACCCTCGCCGCCCTGCCCCAGGAAGAAGCGCCGCGGCTCCTGGCTTACACCCGGGGGTGGTGCGAGGAGCGCATCGCCGCGGCGGAGATGGCGGCAGGCGAAGGACGGGACGTGGAGCTGAAGCTGCGCGAGGCGGAGGCCGAAGGATCGGAAACGCTGGCTTCGCTCGACCGCCTCTGGCCTCTGGCGATCGTGCCGCTGCGCGGCTCGGGCGCGAACGAGTTCGTGATCGAAAGAGGAGGCAACGAAGACCGCCGCGTGCCGGTGCGCGGTTCCGGGATCGTCGGTCCGCTCGACATCTACTACTACGACTTCCTCTCGGACGCTCTCGGGTCCGAAGCTCGGCCCGGGCGGCTTTCCTCGCGCGACGGAGGCGAGATCCTGGCTTACGAGACGCTGAACCTGGTCGACGGCCGGCGCACCGTCTCGGAGATCCGCGACATCCTGGCCGGCCGGTACTCTCCGGTGCCGGTCACGGAGATCGCGGAGTACCTGGAGATCCTGGCGAAGGCGAAGGCGATCGCCTGGAAATGAAATCCCGAATCGACAACAGGACCAGAGCCGCGACCGCCTAGTTCGCCGGCCGCGCCAGATACTTCGCAACCGCCAGTGCGCCGACCTTTTTCCCCATCGCCGTGCCGACCTCCGTGGAATTGCGGTAGTGCACGCCGTCGTAGATGCGGGCGCTCGCGACTTCCTGCACAAAGTCTTCGACGCTGGACCAGCTTCGCTCCGCGCCGTCGGCCGACGGACTCGAAGTCGTCAGAGTCGGCAGCGGACGGAACTCCGCCTCGAGCACCGCGCCGACGGCGCCGGACAGGATGCAGTGCGCGCACGGATATTCCGGATGCATCGGCGTATCGATCATCGGCGTCCAGGACGCATCGCGCTCCGTCGCGTCGTTGCCGTCGATGTCGCCGTTGCGGATGGCGGTCACCGGCCGCCAGAAGTTGTAGTGATACTTCGCGTCGAAGATCGCGATGTACGAGTCGTCGAGCGCCTGACACACAGCCATGAACAGACGCGCGTTCTGAGTCACCTCTCTTCCGGGGGACTTCGCGGCGGAGCGTACGAGCGCGTGGTAGATGGGGGGTTGTGTCGCCT
>DATFTF010000162.1:0-3556 GCA_035262245.1 Thermoanaerobaculia bacterium | reverse complement strand
CGGCCGTCGAATTGCTGCTCGGTATGCCGCTCGGTGAAGGTGTACTGATCGAGGAGGAACTCGTCGCTGTGGAGCCGCGCGCGGACCTCGTCCAGAAACGTCCGAAGGTCCGGCAGCGGCCGCTCGGGCTCCTGCGCCGCGGCGGGCCCCGAAGCGCACACCATCATCAAAGCCAGGAACCCGACAGCGAAACGACTCCTCCCCCAGCGCATCAACCCCCAAAACTCCTGAGTCGCCCGACTCCATTCCCTCGTTGCCTGCTCAGTTCTCGCCCGCGTCCGCGGCGCGCGAAGCTCCCGCAGTAACCAAGGGAGGACGTCGCGCGCCGCGGGGAGCCGGAGCGAGCACGGGATCAGGCGAACGGTCGAGCCCGCATCCGGGCGAGCCGTTCGCCGGTGCGCCGCAGGCGCAGATCCCGCGCGCAGCAAAGGCGACGGATTTGGCCAAACTCTTGCTTCACTCATGTCATGGCTACCCGAGACATCGTCGTTCTGGGCGCCTCGGCGGGCGGGGTCGAGCCTCTCCGGGCCATCGCCCGGGAGATGCATCCCCAGCTGCCCGCTTCGGTCTTCGTGGTGCTGCATCTGGCGCCCGACAACCCGAGCGCGCTAGCGGAGATCCTAGACCGGGCGGGCCCGCTTCCGGCCATAGCTCCCGAGGACGAGCAGACGATCGAGCACGGCAAGATCTACGTGGCCTCTCCGGACAAGCACCTCTTCGTGGAGGACGGCCATGTCAGGGTCCTCCAGGGGCCCAAGGAGAACCGGCAGAGACCCTCGATCGATGTCCTGTTCCGCTCCGCCGCCCGCGTCTACGGTCCGCGTGTCATCGGAGTCGTTCTCTCCGGCGCTCTCGACGACGGGACCGCGGGCCTGATCGCGGTCAAGATTCGAGGAGGGCTTGCGGTCGTCCAGGAGCCGGCGGACGCCTTCTCCGCCGACATGCCGCGCAACGCCATGCGGTACCTGGATCCCGACTATGTTCTGACGGCGCAGGAGATCGGCGTCGTCCTGAACCGGCTCGTCCTCGAGCACGTTTTGCCCGAGGATAGCGAGCCCCCCTCGGAAACGATGGTCGAGGAGGACGACATCGCCCGGATCGACCCGCAGACGATCCTCCGCGACGACCGGCCCGGCGTACAGTCGGTCATAGCGTGCCCCGACTGCCACGGCGTCCTCTGGGAGATCCAGGAGGGTGGCCTTCTCCGCTTCCGGTGCCGGACCGGCCACGCCTACTCTCCGGAGACCCTCATCTCGGCCGAGAACGAGCAGATCGAGAAGGCGCTCTGGGAGGCCCTCCGGACCCTGGAGGAGCGGGTGGCCCTGCGGCGCCGGCTCGTCCGACAGGCGGAGGAGCGCCGGCTGACGGCCCTGGCCGCACACTTTCGGGAGCGACTCAAAGAGGCGGAAGCCCTCGCCGAAACCCTCCGGGATGCCCTCCTTCACGGAACCCGCCCCGAAGCAGTTCTTGGCCGTTAGACCGAAATCGGCTGGGCGGGACTGATAGACTAGCTCTTCTCGTTCGACCGATTCGCGGGGATTGAGGCTGCGGCAGAGGATCGCGCACCGGCCGGACGGCCCCGAGGTTGCGGCGGATGGTCGTGCGCAAGAACAACAAGAGCAAGAGGCCCGAGCGAGGCAAGACTCCCTCGAAGCCCAGCGGCGAGAGGGAAGGACCCAAGGCCGGCCCGCCTCCTGACGCCGTCGTGACCAGCGCAGTCGAGAGCTCTCCTCCCAAGCTTGGTTTTCCGATCGTCGGGGTTGGAGCCTCGGCCGGGGGCCTGGAGGCGTTCACCGAGCTCCTCACGAATCTGCCCCAGGACACCGGGATGGCGTTCGTCCTGGTGCAGCATCTCGATCCCAAGCACGACAGCATGCTCACGGAGATCCTGGCTCGCAGCACGCGCATGCCGGTGATCCAGGTCACTCATGGCCTGGGGCTCCGGGCCAACCACGTCTATGTCATCCCTCCCGGCGCGACGATGAGCATGGTGGACGGCTCCTTCCAGCTCGTGCCCCGCCCCGGTCCCCAGCGCGGGCGAGACATGCTGATCGACTACTTCTTCCGCTCCCTGGCCGACCAGCTCAAGAGCCGGGCCATCGGCATCATCCTCTCCGGCGCGCTCTCCGATGGCGCGCTGGGACTCCGGGCCATCAAGGCCGAAGGAGGCATGACGTTCGCCCAGGAGGAGTCGACCGCCAAGTTCCACGACATGCCGCGAGCCGCGGTCTCTTCGGGCGCCGTGGACTTCGTTCTCCCGCCCAAGAAGATCGCCGAGGAGCTGGCGCGGCTGGCCCGGCATCCTTACGTCGGCGTCATCGCGGCTCCGGAGAGGGAAATCCTCGGCGAAGCGCTGCCGGACCAGGCCAAGATCTTCCAGATGCTGCGTTCGGCCACCGGCGTCGATTTCAGCAATTACCGCCAGACCACCATACGCAGACGCATCTCGCGGCGGATGGCTCTCAACAAGATCGATCGGTTGTCCGAGTACATCAACTTTCTCAGGCAGAACGGCAGCGAGGTCCAGAAGCTCTACGACGATCTCCTGATCAACGTGACCGGGTTCTTCCGCGATCCGGAGACGTTCCAGTCTCTGAAATCGATCGTCTTCCCTTCGCTGCTGAAGAACCGCGCCGCCGACTCCCCCGTCCGCGTGTGGGTCCCGGGGTGCTCCACGGGTGAGGAGGTCTACTCCATCGCCATCGCGCTCTTTGAGTGCCTGGGCGAGACGGGCGGAAATCCGCCGATCCAGATCTTCGCCACCGACATCAGCGAACCGGCGATCGAGCGGGCGCGGACCGGAATTTACCTGGAGAACGCCATCGCCGATCTCTCGCCCGAGCGGTTGCGGCGCTTCTTCGTGTCGGTCGAAAGCGGCTACCAGATCAGCAAAAGCATCCGCGACGTCTGCGTGTTCGCGCGTCAGAACGTGGTGGCCGATCCTCCCTTCTCCAACCTGGACGTCTTGAGCTGCCGGAATGTGCTGATCTACCTGGAGCCGGTCCTCCAGAAACGCGTCATCCCGCTCTTCTATTACGCCTTGAAGCCCACCGGATACCTGGTTCTCGGAAGCGCCGAGACCCTCGCGGCGACGGACCTCTTCGCGGCCATCGACAAGAACGTCCGGGTCTTCACCAAAAGGCCGGGCGCCATTCGGCCCATCATCGACTTTACTGCGCTGTCGGCGACGGACATGGACGGCGACCGGCCGGTTCCTCCGCCCACCGAGCACAATCGATTCCTGGAGCTCCAGAAAGAAGCGGACCGGATCGTCATGAGCAACTACGGTCCTCCGGGAGTGATCGTCAACGAAGGCCTCGACGTCGTGCAGTTCCGGGGACGCACCAGCCGCTTCCTGGAGGCGCCCTCGGGGACGCCGAGCCTGAACGTTTTGAAGATGGCGCGCGAGGGTCTTTTGGTCGAGCTGCGCGACTCGATCGCCGCGGCGAGAAAGACCGGGACCCGGGTGGTCAAGGAGAGCGTCCGCGTCCGGACCAACAAGGAGTTTCATTCCATCCGGCTGGAGGTCGACCCGATCCGGCAGGAGAAGGGAGGC
>DATFTF010000161.1:0-2379 GCA_035262245.1 Thermoanaerobaculia bacterium | reverse complement strand
GCGCTGCCCGGTCCACCAGGCCGGCCCAGCCAGTCGGCGCCGACTCGGATGCGACGCCGAACAGCGGGAGCCATCCGAGACGAACCGAAAAGAAGGCCTGCAGGAGCAGGGCGGCCCAAAAAGACGGGAGCGAGTACAACCCGAAAAGAACGACGCCCGATGTCCTGTCGAGAAGGCCCTCGGGCTTACCGCCCGCCGCGACGCCCAGTGGCACGGCGATCGCGAGCGTCAGGAAGAGGGCGAGGCCGTTCAAGGCCAGCGTGTAGGGAAGCGCCTCCGCGACCCGCTCCGAAACTGGGCGGTGATCGACGAACGACTCGCCGAAATCGAGCCGGACCACGCGCCCGACCCACCGGCCGAAACGCTCGGGCAGAGGCCGGTCGAGCCCGTAGACGCGCCGCATCTCCTCCGCCGCCCGCTGGGAGACTCGGCGCGAAGCTTCTCCTCCGATCGCCGAAACGGGGCTTCCCGGCGCCAGGTGCAGGAGCAGGAAAACCACGATGACGATCCCGGCGAGGGTGGGGCCCGCCAGGACGAGGCGACGGGACAGGTACCGCTTCAAGGAGCGGCCTGATCCTCGCGCCACCAGGCAAGCGGGCCGGGCCAGATTCCGTAGAGACCCAGGGGAGAGGTCACCAGACCGTGAACCCGACGCGCAAACAGGTACTTCTGGGACGCATTGGTGATGAAGATCGCCGGCGCGTCGTCTCGGAACAGGACGTGAAGGCGGTGGTAGAGATCGAGACGCTTGCGGTCGTCCGATTCGCGCCGCGCCTCCTCCATGAGACGGTCCGCCTCCGCGTTCTTGTAGAAGCCGCTGTTCAGGCCGTTCGGAGGCCACTGGGAGGAATGCCAGTACGGGAACGGGTCGGGGTTGGGATCGGAGGCCGACCAGGCCAGCGAAGCGGCCTCGAAATCGCCTGCGTCGATGCGCTCGGCAAACGCCGCCCACTCCAGGGGACGCACGGCCGCGCGGACTCCCACTCGGGCGAGCTCGGCGGCGAGGGTCTCGTCGATCTCCTGGCTGATGGTGCTCCCCGCCGGGGCGAGTAGCTCGAAACGCATCTCCTTCCCGTCGCGGTCGCGTGTTCCGTCTCCGTTCGTGTCGCGCCAGCCCGCCGCGTCGAGCAGCGCCGCGGCGCCGGCGGGATCGAAGGGCAGCGGCGCGACCCCCGGATCGTAGGCCGGGGAGTCGGGGGCCCACGGTCCGGAGATCACCCGCGCCGAGCCTTTGAAGAGCGTGCGGACGATCTTGCCCCGATCCAGCAGCATCGTCAGCGCACGGCGAACACGAGCGTCGGAGAAGAAGGGCGACTTGTCGTTGAGAGCGATGTAGTTGTAGTTGAGGTCGTAGTACTCGACCATCCGGCAGCAGGATCGCGCCGCCGGATCGGCCAGGGCGCGCTCCTTGCCCGAGGTGTCGAGCTGCGTCTCGTCGAGGTCCCCCCGCTCGGCCGAGGAGAGCGCCACGGCGTTCTCCGGAAGAATCCGGAAGATCACCTTTTCAAAGTGTCCTCGATCTCCCCAGTAACGAGGATTGCGTTCGAGTTCGATGGATTCCTGCGGTCTCCATGACACGAGGCGGTAAGGGCCGTTCGACAAGGGAGCCCGATTTTCGCGGACCCTGGCGAAGTTCTTCCCGGCGTAGCGGTTGGCCGGCAGGAGCGGGAGCACGAAAGCCATCGGCCGGTAGACGTAAGCCTCTTGAAATTTGACCGTGAAGGTCCGGTCGTCCGCGGCCTCGACGGATTCCAGGCCCTCGAAGACCGGCTTGAAGACCGGGGATGAGATCTTCGGATCTCGAATTCGCTGGATGGTGTAGACGGCATCGGCGGCGGTTACCGGCGTGCCGTCCTCCCACACGGCCTCCCTGTGCAGTGTGAACCGAAACGTCCTGCCGTCGGCGAGGATCTCGTAGCGCTCGGCCAGGCCCGGCACGACCCTCATACGCGCGTCGAAGTCGAGCAGATTACGCGAGAGGTAGGCGAGGACCTGCTGCTCGTATCCGGTCGACTGCGTCACGGCGTTGAGCGTCCCCGGCTCGCCGGGCAGCCGCCGCCGGAGCACTCCCCGGTCGATCGGTTTTCCTTTTCCGCTCTCGTCGATGTAACCGAGCACAGGTTGCGGGGCGGCCGTCGGCGAAACCGTCGGCCCAGTCGCCGCCGCCGCCTGGGCCGCCGGCCGCTCGCGGGCGCGGCAGGCGGCCACCACGGCGAGGAGGAGCAGAAAGAGAGTGCGTTTCAAACCGCTCCATTATCGGTCATCGCAGCGTGATCGCTGCGGGATCGCAGCCATCGGACGATTCAGAGTCCCCGCCCCCGGGGTGCCCTTCACGGCGCGACCAAGTTTCGCGGACTGGATCCGCGAAACGACTCGCGT
>DATFTF010000160.1:0-6195 GCA_035262245.1 Thermoanaerobaculia bacterium | reverse complement strand
CCGCCACAGCGTCCGGGCGGAACAGTCCGGGCGGGAAACACGGCCCCTGGGGACGGCGAACCCCCCGGGGGCCCTACCAGGCCGGACGCTACCGGCACGCCGCGTGGATCAGATACGTGTCGCCGGTCTTGTTGTCGGCCTGGTCCGCGTAGACGAAGGCCGAGCTTCCGGAAACCGTGAAGCTCACGAAGAAATCGGATTGGGCCAGGTCCGAGGCGGACGCCGCGGGGAAGAGAGACGCCAGCGTCAACTGCGTCTGCGCGAAGCTGGGAACGGTGACCGAGCTGGTGGCGATGGCCGATCCGTCGTCGTGGCTGGCGGTGAAGGAGATCGTGGCGGTCTTCGGCGTCGGATTGAAGTAGCCGACGTTGGTGCGGAACCCGAGCCCGGACGCCTGGTCGGACGAGGACGCGTTGGACAGAAAGCCGAGCGTTCCGCTGCCGCAAACCGCTTCGATCGGCTCCGCGGGAACGGCCATGCCGGTCGTTCCGCCGTCCGATGCGCGCTGGTCGTTCAGAAGGCGGGAATCGGCGACGACGTCGGCATCCGCGCTCACCCGCAGCGCGCCGATGCCCGAGAGCCCGAAGGTTTCGCCGAGCACGTCGTCGAGCGCGAGCTGGGAGCCGGCCGCGACGGAGACCGACTTTGTCGCCGTCGGGGCGGCGAGGCCGGTCGAATTGCTGGCAAAGAAGTCGAGCGTGACGTTGGAGGCCGTCGTCGAGCGGTTGACCAGCCGGAGGTCGCCGACGAAGTTCTCGCCGCGCGCGCCGGTCAGTTTCGCGATCACCGGAATAAAGAGGATCGGGCCCGCGAATGTGCCCGGCGCGGCCGACAGCTGACCGCGGATCGCGCCGGCGGGAAAGTCACCGGTGTGGATGTTGACGTAGAAGCCGGCCGGATTGGCGGCGATGTCGCTCAAGATCGAGGGATCGACACCGGTCGTGGTTCCCGTGGCGAGTCCGGAATTGAACGGGGCGTTTAAAGGAACGATGACCGGCCCGGAGACGCCCGCGGCGCCGCGGTGGATGTGCGCGGCGACCGGAGCGGCGATGTTGGTCTCGTAGAGCGTGAACGCCACGGTTCCCGCGCCGGCGTTCAAGGTCACCAGGGCGAAGCCGACGCCGTCGGGATCGGCCGGCACGGGAGTCTCGTTGGCTCCCACCAGCACCGCTTTGAAAGTCGGCGATTGCGCCTGCAGAATTGCGCAGACGAGAGTCAGCAGCAGAGACAGAACGGCCTTTCGCATGGTCCTCCTCCTCCTTCTGAACGGGAGGCGGCGCTCACGATGAGGATCACCGGTCGCCGCCGCGGCCGCTAACCTACGCGCGTCCGGCCCGAGGTGGAGATGTTTTGAGAAAAGACTTATGAGTTGGTCAGCTGTTAGCTGTCAGCCTTCAGCTCTCAGCTTCGTGCCGGCTGTCACGCTCGTCTGGCTGACAGCTGAGAGCTGACAGCTGAGAGCTCTCGATCGCTAGCTCGGCGTTCCGGTTCCGCTCGAAGCCGGGGGCTTGGTCTCGGTCGACGCCGGTGGAACGGCGGGCGGAGGCGCGGCGTCTCCATTCAGAGCGTGCTTGAAACCCCGGATCGATTCGCCCAGCCCTTTTCCGAGCTCGGGGAGCTTCTTCGGCCCGAACACGAGAATGGCGATCCCGAGGATCACCAGCAGATGCATCGGTTGGAACAGACCTTCAAACATGGGCCACTTCCTTTTGCGTGCGCTCCGACCCTCTAGTTTAGACGAGAATGGGGCCCGGAATCTTACAGCCGTAACCCGCGCAAATGGAAACCTTTCGCCTGGGCCTGCCCGCGCTCGTGGCCATCGCCGCCTATCTGGCGGCCATCAATGTGCTCGGCGGGTGGATCGGCCGGCGCCAGAAGGACGCCCGCGATTATTTCCTGGGAAGCCACGCCATGCCGTGGTGGGCGGTCATGGGGTCGATCGTCGCGACGGAAACGTCGGCGCTGACGTTCCTCTCCATCCCAGGGGACGCCTATCGGACCGGTTTTGCCTTTCTGCAGCTGGTCTTCGGATACATCGTCGGACGCGCGGCGATCGCGGTCTTCCTTCTTCCCGCTTACTTCCAGGGCGAGCTTCCAACGGCATACGCGCTCCTGGAGCGCCGGTTTGGCCCTTCCGCCCGGCGCGCGACGTCGCTCCTTTTCATGCTCACTCGCGTGCTGGCCGCTGCGGTCCGCCTGGCCGTGCCCGCGATCCCGATCGCGCTCATCCTGGGCATCCCGGTCTGGGCCGCCGTGCTCCTGCTCGCTGCGGGCACCGCTCTGTACACGCTGCTCGGTGGAATCCGCGCGGTGATCTGGATCGATCTGATTCAGGTGTTCATCTATCTCTCCGGAGCGGTGCTGGCGCTTTCCTTTCTGCTCGCCGCGCTCCCGGGAGGCTTGGCGGGAGGGCTCGCCCTGCGGAAGGCCGCGGGGGCCGCGACGCCGCTCCTCGACTTCCGGCTCGACTTTGCGATCCCCTACACCTTCTGGTCGGGAGTGATCGGGGGGTCGTTCCTGGCGATGGCGAGCCACGGCGCGGACCAGCTGATCGTCCAGCGCCTGCTCGCCTGCCGCGGTCTCTCCGATGCGCGTAAGGCGCTGGTGGGAAGCGGATTCCTGGTCTTCGTCCAGATGGCGCTCTTTCTCACCATCGGCGTGCTGCTCTTTGCCTACTTCCACGGCCGCCCGATCGATGCTTCCGCGCCGGGGGCGTTTGCCTCGCCCGACGAGATCTTTCCCACGTTCATCGTGCGGCATCTGCCGCCGTGGGTCTCGGCCTACCTCGTCGCCGGCGTCTTCTCCGCAGCCATGTGCTCGGAGTCCTCGGCGTTGAACTCCCTCGCCTCGGCCCTGGCGCACGACGTGGTGGGGCCTCTGCGGGGCAAGGCGGCGCTGGAGGGCAAGCGCGGTCTCGCCCTGGGCCGCTGGCTGACCCTTTTCTGGTCGATCCTTCTCGCCGCGCTCGCGGTCGGATTTTCTCTCTTGCGCGGAGATCAACCGGCCGTGCAGGTGGCTCTGGGACTGGCGAGCGTCACCGCCGGCGGCTTGTTGGGATCGTTTCTTCTGGCGCTCTACGCTCCGCGGGCGCGCGAGGCCGATCTTCTCTGGGCCGTTTTCGCCTCGGTCGCCTTCATGATGGCGCTGTGGCTGGGTTCGAAAGGTTGGTTGGGGTTCTCCTGGGGACGCCGGATCGCGTGGCCCTGGTATTCGCTTCTCGGGGCCGGGCTCGCCTTTGGGACGGGCTGGCTTCTGTCGCTACGGCATGGATCGGAAGCTTCGGCTGCCGCCCGAATACAATAAGGATATTGTGATGATTTCGGACCTGCGTGCGGTCGTGATGCCGGGGCCAGGCCTCCCGCTCGAGGAGCGGCGGTTTCCCACTCCGCGCGCCAAACCGGGCGGCGCGGTCCTGGAGATGGTGGCGAGCGAGGTCTGCGGCACGGACGTGCACCTCCATCACGGCCGCCTCGCCGGAGTCCCGTTTCCGATCATTCCCGGCCACGTCAACTGCGGACGTGTCGTCGAGACCGGCGGCGATCTCTTCGACGTCCAGGGCCGTCCGATCGCGACCGGCGCGCTCGTGACGTTCTTCGACGTGTTCGGGACCTGCGGGGCGTGCTGGCACTGCCTGGTGGCGAAGGCGGCCACGCGCTGTCCGCACAGGAGGGTCTACGGGATCACGACCTCGGCCAACGATGGCCTGTTGGGTGGCTGGGCCGAAAGGATCGAGATCCTTCCCGGCGTCCGGCTCCTCCCGTTGCCCGATGGCGTCTCGCCGGAAGACTTCATGGGCGGAGGCTGCGGCCTTCCCACCGGGTTTCACGCGGTCGAACGCGCCGGGGTCTCGCTGGGCGATGCGGTGATCGTTCAAGGAAGCGGTCCGGTCGGCTTGAACGCGGCGATCTTCGCGCAGCTCTCCGGAGCGGCGGACGTGCACGTGATCGGGGCACCGGCGTCGAGGCTGGAGGCGGCGCGCGCTCTCGGCGCCACGGATGTCCTGGACATCACGGCGACGCCGGATCCCGCCGGCCGCGTGCGCTGGGCGCGCGAGCGGACCTCCGGACGCGGCGCCGATATCGTCATCGAGGCTTCAGGCAACCCGGCCGCGGTGCCCGAGGGGCTGGAGATGCTTCGGGACGGCGGCCGCTACGTCGTCGTCGGGCAGTACACCGATTCCGGGGACGTCGCGATCAATCCGCACCGGCACATCAACCGCCGGCACGCCACGATCCTGGGCTGTTGGGGATACGAGTTCACGCATCTCCACCGCGCGCTCGCTCTGCTCGCCCGGCACGATGCGCGTTTCCAGTGGCGGCGTCTCATCACGAAGGAGTACAGACTCTCCGAGGCGGGCAGGGCGCTCGAAGACATGTCCCGGCTGGCGGTGGTCAAGGCGCTCATACGGCCATGAGGAATTGATTCATTGAATGATTGATCCATTGAATGATTGGGACTCGACGAGCCGGGAGGAATTGATCCATCGACTCATTGACCCATTGATTGATTGGGGCTCATCGAGCCCCAATGCGTCCAACAGTCAATGAATCAATGAATCAATCATTCAATCCGCGGCCGTGGCGCGACCGCCTTCGCCACAGAAAATAGGCCGGCAGGCCGAGCACCAGCAATCCCAGTCCCCACAACGACTCAACCGGTTTTTCCTTGAGCGTGTTGACCATGAGCACGAACGAGGCGGCGACGAAGAGGGCCGGCACCCACGGATATCCCCACGTGCGGTAGGGACGCGGCGCGTCGGGAAACTTGCGCCGCAGGACATACAGGGCCAGACCGGTCAGCACGAAGAAGAGGACCTCGATGAAGATGACGTAGGTGTAGAGCTGCTCGAAGGATCCGGAGAGAACCAGGACCGACGCCCAGATGCCCTGCGCGATCAGGCTCGCCGCCGGGACGCGCGTTTTCGGGTGAATGCGCGTGAGCGCCCGGAAGAAGAGGCCATCCTCGGCCATGGGCTGATAGATGCGCGAGCAAGTCAGGATGTTGGCGGCGAGACAGCCGAAGATCGAGACGAGGATCGCGGCCGAGGCCAGGCGCGCCGTGGCCGGCCCGAAGAGAGCCCGGACCGCGGCCTCTCCGACGCGCTCGGCGCCGGCCATCTCTCGGATGGGAAGCGCGCGCAGATAGACGAGATTGGTCACGCCATAGATCAGGACCAGCGCGCCCGTGCCGAGAATGAGGCCGCGCGGCACGTTGCGACCCGGATCGTGGACCTCTCCCGCCGAAAGCGCGAAGCAGTACCAGCCGTCGTAGGCCCACAGGACGGCGATCATGGCCACGCCGCACGCGGAGAGGAATCCGTGGGGAAGCGGGGCGGCGAAATCCGGCCGGGCCGGAGCATGGACGAAAAGCCCCACCGCGGCGAGAAGGGCGAGAGCGCCGACCTTGGCGATCGTCACCAGGTTCTGGACCCAGGCGCCCTCCTGGACCCCCGGCAGGTTGACCGCGGTTAAGAAAGCGATTCCCAGGAGACCCGCGATCTGGCCGCCGTTGACCGACCATGTCCATCCGCCGACCGGCAGGGCGAAGAGGACGTGTTTGGTGGAAAAGAAGGGGAGGAAGCCGCCCAGGTACTCGCCGAAACCGGCTCCCAGCGCGGCAATGCCGCCGGACATGATGACCAGGAACGAAGCCCAGCCGAACAGGAAGCCCGCCAGCGGGCCATAGGCTTCCTTCAAGAAGTGATACATCCCGCCGGCCCGGGGGAAGAGCGCTCCCATTTCCGAGTAAGTCAGGGCTCCGGCAAGGGTCAGGAGACCCCCCGCGATCCAGACCGCCAGGATGAGTCCCGCATGGGGCAGAGCTCTTGCGATGTCGGAGGGGGTCAGAAAGATCGCCGTGCCCAGAACGGCGCCGATGGTGATCGAGGCGCCGTCCCAGGCGCCCAGTGCACGGCGCAGGGCTGGCGTGCCGTCCGGTGTTTCGTGGCTCAAGTGTGCGCAAGGTTAACCCGACTTCCCCGCCGGCGGCCGGAGGGGTTGCCTGTAGAGTGCGTCTCGCCATGGACCGGCCTCCCGACCACAACCGCTCCGACCTCGCCGAGGTTGCGCAGCAGGCCATGATCGACCGCGGGTTGTGGCCGGCGTTCGGCAAGGACGTCGAGCGGGAGCTCGCGGCGATTTCCGGCCCCGCTCCGGCAACCGGCGGCCCGACCCGTGACCTGCGCGATCGACTGTG